>CAIQIL010000460.1 GCA_903871865.1 uncultured Burkholderiales bacterium | reverse complement strand
GAGCCGCTCCAGCAACCCTGCTCGATTGAAAACCATCTTCACTGCCTCCTCCTTGGGTGGAGGTGGTGGGGTAGGGGAGGGAAAGTTGTCCCCCTGCCGTTGACAACGCTCCAGCGCCAGCAGGATATCTTCCGGCTGGAACGGCTTGCTGATGTAGTCATCCATACCGGCTGTAACGCATCGCTCCTGGTCTTCCCTCATGGCGTAGGCGGTCATGGCGACGATGGGCACCCGACGCTCCCCCGGCCTTTCCGTCTCCAGCTCCCGGATCTTGCGGGTCGCCTGGTAGCCGTCCATCACCGGCATCTGCAGGTCCATCAGGACGATGTCATGGTGCGCACCGGACTGGCGCAGCAGGTCCAGGGCCTCCTGGCCGTGCTGTGCCACCGTGACCTGCGCCCCGCGGCGCGTGAGCAGCTCGCTGGCGAGTTGCTGGTTGAGCGCGTTGTCCTCGACCAGCAGCACGCGCAGGCCGTCCAGGCGCAGGCGCTCGTCCTGCATCGCCGCGTGCGCGGCCGAGGCCCCTGGCAAGGCGCCGAGGATGCGCGCCGGCACCACCGGCATCTGGATGCGGAAGGTGCTGCCCTGCGCCGGCTCGCTGTGCACGGCGATGTCACCGCCCATCAGCGCCACCAGGCGCCGCGTGATGCTCAGGCCCAGGCCCGTGCCGCCGTAGCGCCGGGTGGTGGAGCCGTCGGCCTGGGTGAACTCGCTGAAGAGGTTCTGCAGCTGCTCCTCGTTCATGCCGATGCCACTGTCTTCGACCTCGATGTGCAGCGTGGCCTCGGTGGGCTCCCAGTCGCTCAGGCGCACGCGCAGCGTGACGTGGCCGTGCTCGGTGAACTTCACCGCGTTGGAGAGCAAATTGGCCAGCACCTGGCCCAGGCGCAGCGCATCGCCATGGATCAGGCCGCGCTCGCCCAGCAGCTCGGGCGAGACGAACTCGCAGCGCAGCGCGATGCCCTTGTCCTGCGCGCGCTGGCGCACCATCATCATCGCGTCGTTCACCACGCTGTCGATGCGCATGGGCGCCGACTCCAGCGTGAGCTTGCCGGCCTCGATCTTGGAGAAGTCCAGGATGTCGTTGATGACGCCCAGCAGCATGGCCGAGGCCGACTGCACCTTGCCCAGGTAGTCGCGCTGCTGCTCGGTCAGCGGCGTCTGCAAGGCCAGGTGGGTCATGCCGACGATGGCGTTCATGGGCGTGCGGATTTCGTGGCTCATGTTGGCCAGGAACATGGACTTGGCGCGGGTGGCGGCCTCGGCCTGGTCGCGGGCCTCGCGCAGCTCCTGCTGGGCGCGGGCGCGCTGGTTGACGTCGTCCTGCACGGCATGCGCCATGACGTTGAGCGTCACGCCCAGGGTGTCGAGCTCCTCGACCCACTTGTGGCGCCCGCCCGAGCGGGTGGCGTAATCGCCGCGGGCCAGCCGGCGCGCCACATGGCCCAGCCGGTCGATGGGGCTGAGCACGCGGGTGCGCACGATGTACAGCGCCAGCAGCAGGCCGGGCAGCGCGGCCAGGTCCAGGCCGATGGTGATGACGATGTAGCGGTCCAGCTGCTCAGAGGCGTGGCTGCGTTCGGCCGCGGTGCGGGCGTCGGTGATGCGGCTGAGGGTGGACAGGGCCCGCGCCAGCTGGGCCGATTGCGCCTCGTAAGCCGCCGAGTGCACCAGCTGCGTGGCATAGGCCAGGTCGGGCTGCCCATCGGACACATAGGCCTTGCGCTTGGGGTCGTAGAGGCCCTGGGTGGCGGCGAAGGCGACCTGTTCGGTTTTCTTCAGCTGCTCGGTGGCCTGCAGCACCACGGCCACGGCATCGCGCTCCTCGCCGCGGAAATCGAGCTCTTTCATGCGCGCCTGCAGCGACAGCTTCGGCGCACCTGGCGGCAGGGCGTGCACGCGCAGGCCGGCGATGACCTCGTTCCAGTACAGGACCGGATCGGCCCCCGGCGGCGGTGACTTGCGCCCCTCGCGGATGGCCAGCATGTCGTAGTAGTACAGCAGGTAGCGCGGCGCGCCCGAGCTCGTGTAGGCGCTGACCAGGCGGCGCAGCATCACGGCTTCGTTTTGCAATTCGGAGACCAGGCGCAGCGTGTCGGAGCGGCGCTGCGCCGCCTGCTCGGCCGACAGGTAGGCCGTGCGGATGAGCAGCAGGAAGGCGAAGTTCGCCAGCAAGGCCGCCACCACCAGCACAAAGAACCACCGCGACACCGTCCTGAGCTTCATGGCTGCAGGCGCCTTTCCGTGTTTGAGCCAAACGCCGCATCTTCCGCGAAGGCCACGCTGGCCACCATCCGGTCTCGCCCTGCCTGCTTGGCCTGGTAGAGGTTGCGGTCGGCCACGCGCAAGGCCCAGCCGCCATCGCCCTGGACCACCTCGGCCACGCCCACGCTCTGCGTGACCGAGAACCGCTGGCCTTGGGCCTCGAAGGGCTCGGTGCGCAGCCGTTGCGAGATCTTCTCGGCCACCCGCTGCGCGCCGGCCAGGTCGGTGTCGGGCAGCAGCAGCACGAACTCTTCGCCGCCATAACGCGCCGCGGTGTCCACCTGCTCGCGCGTGTGCTGGCGCAGCAAGGCGCCCATGCGTGCCAGCACCTGGTCGCCCACCGGATGGCCCCAGGCATCGTTGATGCGCTTGAAGTGGTCCACGTCGAAGAGTACCAGCGACAAGGCCTGGCCGCTGCGAACGTGGCGGCGCGATTCGCGCTCCAGCTGCGCCATGAACTCGCGCCGGTTCGACAAGCCCGTGAGCGCATCGGTGCGCGCCAGCGCCTCCAGCTCGCGCCGACGCCGCCCCAGGGCGATGGCCAGCACGAACAGCACGCCCGACAAGGGCAGCACGCCCGTCAGGAAGACCACCCGCACCCACACGGCCCACCACGTCGCCAGTGCCTGGCCGGTGAACATGGGATGGACGAGCAAGGGCGCATCGGTCCAGACCTCCCACTGGGCCAAAGCTTCGGCGGCCACGATGCTGGCCACCGACAGCCCCCAGGCCCAGCGCAAGGCGCGCGGCACGAACAGGGCGCGAGACACCACCACCACGTAGAGCAGCAGCATCGGGCTGGGGTTGTCCTTGAAGCCATGCCCCATGACCAGCCACAGCAGGCCCAGCGTGCCGGGCACCACGGTCAGCTGCACCAAGCTGGGCTGGGGGCTGGCATCGTGGCGGCGCTGCCAGCCCAGCACGCCCATGCCGGCCAGCCAGGCCATCAACAGGGACAAGGCCCCGAGCGCACGCCCAGCCCAGCCGGGACGGTAATGGGCGGCCACGCTGTCGTCCAGCAATGGGGCACATTGCAAACACCACAGCACCAGCAGCAAGGGCCAGACGCCCACCACGAAGCCCGCGCAACTGGTGGCATCGCGCCGCTCGACGATGCGCCCCTCCAACCAGCCCAGCCAGCGCGGCAGCAAAGCTTCCAAGCGAACGATGCGCTGCCTCATGCCGCCCCCCGCTCGCAGCACGAAGCCAGGCACACGCGGTTGCGCCCCGCCGCCTTGGCGCAGTACAGCGCCCGGTCCACATCGCTCAGGATGCGGGCGACGTCGTCGTCCTGCACCTCGCCCAGGCCCAGGCTGATGCCGATGCGCAGCGGTGTGCCGTCGCCCTGGAAGGCTTGTGCAGCCACGCGCTCGCGCAGGCGTTCGCACACGCCCAGGGCCTCGTCCTCGGGGGTGTCCGGCAGGATCAGGGCGAACTCCTCGCCGCCCAGGCGCGCCGGCAGGTCGGAGGGCGCCCGCACAGAGGCCATCAGCAGCGCAGCGAGGTCGCGCAACACGGCGTCCCCGGCAAGGTGGCCGTGCGCATCGTTGACGTGCTTGAAGTGGTCGATGTCGATCAGCACCACGCACAGCGGCCGGTCCGTGCGGTGCCGCCGGGCCACCTCGGCCTGCAGCACCTCCATGAAGCGGCGGCGGTTGGCCAGGCCCGTCAGGCCGTCGGTCTGCGACAGCCGCATCAGCCGGGCGTGCATGCGGTCGAGCCGGCCGAACAACAGCATGATCAAAGGCAGCAGCACGGCCGCCGCCGACAACAGCACCGCGTTGCGCCAGACCGCGTAGCCCCACTGCGGCCTGCGGCCGTCGAAGATGCGCTCGGTGACGGCCGGCGCGTACGACCACCAACCCAGCTGCACCCCGACGTCGTGCCCGACCAGCACGACCGTGCACACCAGGTAAGCGATGACCATGGGGCGCAAGGTGAACAGCAGGAGGCCGATGGCCAGCACGCCCAGCAGCACCAGGCCGGTGGGCGCGGTGAAGGTGCCCGCGAGCACGGCGATCACGGTGTAGGTCACGCCGATGGTCAGGCAGGCCAGCAGGGTGGCGCCCTCCACCGGCTCGGGCTCTTGTCGCAGCGGCCACAAGTGCACCGCGATGCCGATGCTCAGCAGCGTGGCCACCACCAGCAAGCCTTGCAGGGCCAGCATCACCTCGGTGTGCACGGCGCCGCGGGTGCTCGGCTCGGCGATCACCCAGCCATGGCCGAGCAGGATGAGGACGAAGAAGGGCGTCGATGACCCCACGGCCACCAGCACCCGCGTGGCGGGTGTCAGTTGATCAAAAACGCGCTCCGTCAAACCACGCATGCACAACCCGTACGAACTTCGACACCAGCGCCGATCAGGCGGCACCCCACCGTTCCATGATGGAACCATCTTGGCCCGTTATCGGTGCGCCGTCCACAAAGTTGAACCGGCACGGAGGGCGTGCGTGGCCCTGCCGCCTCACTGGGCTATGCTTGTTGCATGAAGATGATTGCACGCTGGCTGTTGCTCTCCGCCGCCCTCATGCTGCTGACCCAGTGGGACAGCGGCATCGAGGTCCGCAACTACGGTTCGGCCATGCTGGCCGCGGCGGTCATCGGGTTGCTCAATGCCTTCGTGCGGCCCTTGCTGATCCTGCTGACGCTGCCGGTGACGGTGCTCACCCTGGGCCTGTTCCTGTTCGTCATCAACGCCCTGACCTTCCAGATGGCGTCCAGCCTGCTGGAAGGCTTCCAGGTGCATGGCTTCTGGCACGCGCTGTTCGGCTCGGTGCTCTACAGCCTCTGGAGCATCGTCATCGACGCGGCGCTGGAACGCCTCTTCGGCCCGCGCGGCGGTTTGCCGCCCGTCTGAGCCAAGCCCTGATCCGGCCCGTGAGGCCAGCCCTCACAAGGTCCGAGGTCACAGGGGCGTCAGCCGCCGGCGCACGCCCGCCAGGGCATCGCGCACGGTGGCCTCGCGCACCTGGGCCCGGTCGCCATCGAAGTGGTGGCAGGCCGCATGGGCTGGCGCGCCCTGCACCGCCCACGCGATCCACACCGTGCCCACCGGCTTGTCGGGCGAGCCACCGGTGGGGCCGGCAATGCCCGTGACGGCCAAGGCCACCTCGGCATGCGCATGGCGCAAAGCGCCTTCGGCCATCGCCAGGGCCACGGGCTCGCTGACCGCGCCGTGCTGGGCGATCAGCTCGGCGGGCACGCCCAGCAGCTCGGTTTTGGCCTCGTTGCTGTAAGTCACGAAGCCGCGCTCGAACCAGGCGCTGGAGCCAGACAGGGCCGTGCAGCTTGCCGCGATCAAGCCGCCCGTGCAGGATTCGGCGGTGGCCAGGCGCCAGCCGCGCGCCAGCAAGAGCTCGGCCAGGGCGGGCACGCCGGGGTCGGTGTTGGCGTCGGTGTTGGCGCCTGTGTCGGCGCCCATGTCAGCGCGGGTGGGGGTGTCGGCCATGGTGTCCTCGTGTGTGTTCGCCGGTGCGCGCAAAAGTGGGGTCAGCTCAACAAACCGGCACCCACGCCACCCTGGCGCAGCGCCACGGCCAGCGCCAGCACGATGAGGGTGCACAGCGCGGCCACCAGGTCGTCCAGCATGATGCCCAGGCCCTGGCGCCAACCGATCTGGCCGCCCGCCCGCAGCTTGAACAGGCCATCGGCCCAGGCCACGGGGCCCGGCTTGGCCGCGTCGAAATAGCGGAAGGCCACGAAGGCCAGCAGCTGGCCGCGCCAGTCCACCGGCGAGATCATCCACAAAATCAGCCAGAAGGCCCAGATTTCATCCCAGACCACCGAGCCCGGGTCGGCCACCCCCAGGCTGCGCGCCGTGCGGGTGCAGGCCCAGCAACCCACGAACCAGCCCACCAACAGCAACACCGCCCAGACCCAGTCCGCCTGCGGGCCGGTGCCGATGCCGTGCTGCAGCGCCAGGAAGCTGGCCCAGCCCCACAGCGTGCCCACGGTGCCGGGCGCCACGGGGCTCAGGCCACTGCCCAGCCCGAAGGCCATGAGGTGGGCCGGGTGGCGCCACATCAGGGCGGCGGTGGCGCGGCGCGGCGGCGGCAAGGCGGCCGGGGCGGGCTGAGGCGAAGGGGTCGGGTCCGTCATGGGGCCTCGCGGAGGTCTGGGTGGAAGGCTGGGCCAGCGTCCGAGCGGAAGTGGTCGAACGACGTCCAACGGTTGGCCAAGGGCGCGCCCAACCCCTCGCCGGCACCAGCATCGGCACCGACCTCGGCCGGCGCGCCTTCCCACAGGCGCAGGCTCGGCCCGGCGGGTGCGCTTTGCGACGGGCCGCCCGTGGCCGGAGCGATCTCGCCCATGTGCTCATCCGTGCGCTCGTCCAGGCGTCCGATGCGCCCGATGCGGCTGAGCGGCAGGCCCAAGCAGGCGCCCAGGGCCTCGACCGCGGCGCGGCGCTCGGGCGGTGCGGTGAAAATCAGCTCGTAGTCGTCGCCACCGGCCAGGATGCAGTCCAGCTGTTCGTGGTGGCGGCGCGCGGCCAGCCAGGGGCTCAGCGGCAGCGCACCGGCGAACACATCGGCCGACACGCCGCTGCGCCGCAGGATGTGGCCCAGGTCGCCCAGGAGGCCGTCCGAGACGTCGATGGCCGCCGTGGCCAGGCCGCGCAAACCCAGGCCCAGGGCCACGCGGGGCTCTGGGCACTCCATGGCCAGGCGGGTGGCGTCGACGGCCTCGGCTGGCAGGCTGGGGTGCAGGGTGCCACGGAAGGCCTCCAGGGCCAGGCGGGCCTCGCCGGGGTGGCCGCTCACCCAGAGCTCGTCGCCGGGTCGGGCGCCGCTGCGCAGCAGGGCGCCGCCCGCCGGCACCTCGCCGAACACCGTGACGCCGATGGCCAGCGGCCCGGCCGTGGTGTCGCCACCGACCAGCTCGCAGTCGTGTTCGTCGGCCAAATCCAGCAGGCCGCGCGCGAAACCGGCCAACCAGGCCTCGTCCACCCGGGGCAGGGTCAGGGCCAGGGTGAAGCCCAGGGGCTTGGCGCCGCACGCGGCCAGGTCGGACAAATTCACGGCAAGGGCCTTGTGCCCCAGGCGCGCCGGGTCCACCGTGGGCAGGAAATGCCGCCCCTCCACCATCGTGTCGGTGGACACCGCCAGCTGCATGCCCGCTGCCGGGGCCAGCACGGCGCAATCGTCGCCATTGCCGACCACGGCGCGGCGCGGCCCCTGGCCGGCAGGGCGCACGAAATACTTGGCGATGAGGTCAAATTCACCCAGGCTCATGGGCTGGATTGTCGCCTGCGCGCCGGGCTGCGCCAGGCCTGTCCCCACGCCGACGCCGCCCGTTTGCGCACGAGATGTGGCCATCCACACCCCCAGATCCCACGAAGTTCCTAGAATCGGGGGTCTGGCACAGCCGGCCACCCCGGCCCGCCAGCCCCCGAGCACACACAGGCAATCAAAGGCAATCACCGCATGACCACGCCCGAACAACAACGCGCCGAACTCAAAAAGGCGGCGCTGGAGTACCACGAGCATCCCAAACCGGGCAAGCTCGCCATCAGCGCCACCAAGCAGCTGACCAACCAACGCGACCTGGCCCTGGCCTACTCCCCTGGCGTGGCCGCGCCCTGCGAAGAAATCGTCGAGAACCCCGCGGCGGCCTTCAAGTACACCAGCCGCGGCAACCTCGTGGCCGTCATCACCAACGGCACGGCCGTGCTGGGCCTGGGCGACATTGGCCCGCTGGCGGCCAAGCCAGTCATGGAAGGCAAGGCCGTCCTGTTCAAGAAGTTCTCCGACATCGATGTGTTCGACATCGAGATCAACGAGAAAGACCCCGACAAGCTCGTCGAGATCATCGCCAGCCTGGAGCCCACCTTCGGCGGCATCAACCTCGAAGACATCAAGGCCCCGGACTGCTTCTACGTCGAGCGCAAGCTGCGCGAGCGCATGAAGATCCCCGTGTTCCACGACGACCAGCACGGCACCGCCATCGTCGTGGGCGCCGCCCTGCTCAACGGCCTGAAGGTCGTGGGCAAGGACATCAAGCAGGTCAAGCTGGTCACCTCCGGCGCCGGTGCGGCCGCCCTGGCCTGCCTGGGCCTGCTGGTCAAGCTCGGCGTGCCGCGCGAAAACATCTGGGTGACCGACCTGGCTGGCGTGGTCTATGAAGGCCGCGTCGAGCTGATGGACCCGGACAAGGACCAGTTCGCCCAGAAGACCGAGCAACGCAAGCTGGCCGAGGTCATCGAAGGCGCCGACATTTTCCTGGGCCTGTCCGCCGGCGGCGTGCTCAAGCCCGAGATGGTCGCCAAGATGGCGGCCAACCCCATCATCTTCGCCCTGGCCAACCCCACGCCCGAGATCCTCCCCGACGAGGTCAAGGCCGTGCGCGACGACGCCATCATGGCCACCGGCCGCAGCGATTTCCCCAACCAAGTCAACAACGTCCTGTGTTTCCCGTACATCTTCCGCGGGGCGCTGGATTCGGGCGCGACCACCATCACCGATGAGATGGAAATCGCCGCCGTCCACGCGATCGCCGAGCTGGCCCAGGCCGAGCAAAGCGACGTGGTGGCCGCGGCCTACTCGGGTGAAAGCCTGAGCTTCGGCCCCGACTACCTCATCCCCAAGCCCTTCGATCCGCGCCTGATGATGAAGATCGCGCCGGCCGTGGCCAAGGCCGCAGCCGAGTCCGGCGTGGCCCAGCGCCCGGTGAGCGACTTCGCCGCCTACGCCGAGAAGCTGCAGAGCTTCGTCTACGCCTCCGGCCACACGATGAAGCCCATCTTCAGCGTGGCCAAGCGCGCCAAGAACAAGCGCATCGCCTACGCCGAAGGCGAGAACGAAGGCGTGCTGCGCGCCGCCCAGATCGTGGTGGACGAGAACATCGCACGCCCGACCCTGATCGGCCGCCCCGGCGTCATCCAGGAGCGCATCGAGCGCTTCGGCCTGCGCCTGAAACCCGGCGTGGACTACGACGTGGTCAGCACCGAAAACGACCCGCGTCACCGCGATTACTGGCAGGCTTACCACCGCCTGGCCGAGCGCAAGGGCGTGACCGAGCAGATGGCCAAGATCGAGATGCGCCGCCGCCTGACGCTGATCGGCTCGATGCTGCTGCACATGGGCGAGGTCGATGGCCTGATCTGCGGCACCTGGGGCAACACCGCCCTGCACCTCTACTACATCGACCAGGTCATCGGCAAGCGCCCGGGCGTGCAGACCTACGCGACCATGACCGGCCTGATCCTGCCGGGCCGCACGGTCAACCTGCTGGACACCCACATCAACTACGACCCGACGGCCGAACAGCTCGCCGAGATCACGGTGATGGCGGCCGAGGAAATGATGCGCTTCGGCCAGCGTCCGAAGGCCGCGCTGCTGTCGCACTCGAACTTCGGCTCCAGCAACCAGCCTTCGGCGGTGAAGATGCGCGATGCCCTGGCGTTGATCCAGGACCGCGCGCCCTGGCTGGAAATCGACGGCGAGATGCACGGCGACACCGCCCTGGACGCCAGCTACCGCGCGCAGCTGATGCCGCGCAGCACGCTGACGGGCGAGGCCAACCTGCTGGTGTGCCCGAACATCGACGCGGCCAACATCGCCTACAACCTGCTGAAGGTCGCGGCGGGCAACAACATCGCCTTAGGGCCGGTGCTGCTGGGTGCGGCCAAGCCGGTGTGCATCCTGACGCCTTCGGCGACCGTGCGCCGCATCGTCAACATGACGGCGATGACGGTGGCAGACGCCAACGCGGTCCGCTGAACACCCCGCGCCGCGCGCCGCTTATAGCACAGCCGGTCTGAAGCCGGCCAGAAGGCCCCGCCCGCCCCGTCCTGGGGTGCCGGGGCCTTGAGCTTTTGGAGCTGTTTCTATACCATATTGGCTTTGATGAAGAGCTGCATGGCTGACCTCACCAGACTGTTGGCAGGAATGCTTGGACGAACGTGCCAAATGTGCCAAAGGCGCGAAGTCTGCGCCTCGAACCAAGACACGGCCGGCCTCTCTCACCCCATGGGCACCACAGGCTCCACCGATGCGCAGGCCACAAGCATGCGCCCGGCGTGGCAGGTGTTCGGGATGGCAGGACTGCTCTGCCTCGGGCTGCTGGCGGCAACGCCATCCGGCACCTGGGCACGACAGGGTCGCCATCTGGACGAGACCAGCAGTGAAGCCAGGGACGGAGGCAGGCGCGCGCCAGCTGCGGTGGGTCAAAACTCCGCCGTGGTGGCCTTGACCACGCTGCCGCGACAAGCGCAGGATGTTCACCAGCGCATTTTGGCTGGGGGGCCGTTCCGCTACGAGAAGGACGGTGTGGTGTTTGGCAACCGGGAGCGTCTGTTGCCCCGCCAGCCACGCGGCTTTTATCGGGAGTACACCGTGCCCACCCCGGGCGAACGTGACCGCGGCGCGCGGCGCATCGTCTGCGGAGGTAAAGAAGTTCGACAGCCTGAAACTTGTTTCTACACCGGGGATCACTACGCCAGCTTCCAGACCATCGACCCCCGACACTGACCTTGCTCTTTGATGTCCGGCGCCACGCGCCGTTGCTCTTTTTCTTCTGACCCCTAACCTTGCCCGCCAGGGCGCTGACACCCGTCAACGCACCTTGGGCCCCAAGCAATCATGTTGTTGCAATCCGTTCGACCCAACATCGTTCAATCCATCCGGGCCTTCCGTCCGGAAGACTTGCAACAGGCCGCCAATGCGGTAGGCCACCACTTCTTGTACACCAACCTGAGCGGCGCCCAGGGCAAGCAGGACGTGCTGGACATCATTGCGCGCGACTTCCTCTTCCCGGACCACTTCGGCAAGAACCTCGACGCCCTGTACGACTGCATCACCGACCTGGTGCACAAGTCGGGCCAGCAACCCGGCTTCGTCGTCGTGCTGGAGCTGATCCCCGGCGGCAATGTGGACCGCGAAACCCGCGAGCAGCTGCTGGACGCCTTCCGCGATGCCGCCGACTACTGGGGCGAGCGCAAGATCCCCTTCCGCGTGTTTTATTCCATCTCCGTGTCGGGCAAGGAATCGGCCGGCAACTGGGACAAGGCCGAAGTGGCGCAAAACGACCCCAACGTGAAGCCCCCGAAGGTCTCGAAGAACACCCCGGCGCCGATGGTCATGAACCTGCCGCCCATGAGCAGCGTGTTCGACACCTCGGCGCTGCTGGTCGCGGCCTGATCACACAGGCGGCATCGCCTCATGGCGATGCATGTGCAACGGTCCGCTCCATGCGGGCCGTTTCCGTTTCAGGGGCCCTCGTCAAGCCCAGCAAGGCAGGGCGTCGTGTTCAGCGCCCCGCCCGCGACCGCCAGGCGTCGAGCTGCTCGGCCCAACCCGGCTGGCGGCCCAGGTAACCCGGCACCACCGCGGCCATGGCCGTGGGCGCGATGCCCAGCTCGGCGAAACCGGGCCGTTGACCGCTCAGCACATTGGGCACGCGCATCGAGTCCAGGTTGTCGGTGGACATCAGCGGCTCGCCCGGCAAGCAGGCCATCAGCTTGGCTTGCAGACGCCCCGCCGCCATCGGCAAAGGCAGCACCGGGCGCACGTGCCCGCTCCAACGGCCCGACAAGCGCACCAGCTCGGCCAAGGTGCAGACGTCCGGGCCACCAAGCTCGTAAGTGCGCCCCGCGGTGCTGGCGTCCTGCAGGCAACGCACGATGGCCGCGGCCACATCCTCCACCCACACCGGCTGGAAGCGGGCGTCGCCACCGGCCAGCGGCATCACCGGGAACAGGCGCTGCAGGCTGGCGAACAGGTTGAGGAAGCTGTCGTGGGCGCCGAAGATCACGCTCGGGCGCAAGAGGGTGAGCGCCAGCCCGGGCATGCGCAGGGCCTGCTCGGCCTCGGCCTTGGTGCGCAGGTAGTGCGAGGGCGCGGCCCCCGCATCCTCGGGCACGCCCAGCGCGCTGACATGCACCACGCGGTGCACGCCGGCCTTGGCGCAGGCCTCGCCCAGGCGCTGGCACAAACCCACGTGCGCGGACTCGAAAGCCTGCGGCGTGCCATGCAGGATGGCGACCAGGTTGACCACCGCGTCGGCGCCATCGAGCAGGCGCGCCAAGGTGGCGTTGTCGTGCACATCGGCCTGCAGCACGTCCACCTGTGGCAGGGGAAAGAGGTGCTTGCCGCGCTCGCGCTTGCGGCTGGGCACGATGAGGCGCGTGCCGCCGAAAGCGGGGTGGGCGCTGAGTTGCTCGCACAGGGCGCGGCCCACAAAGCCGGTGCCGCCCAGGATCAAGATGCGTTTCATGTGCGTGTGCTCCGGTGGTGCTCAGGAATTCAGGGCAGGTCGCCCTCGGGTGGCGGGGCGTTGCTGGCGCGCGGCCCCACCGTGGCGCCCAGCCGGGCTTTCACCGACAGCGCCCGGCCTTGCAGGAGGTGCGCATAGACGGTCGCGTTCGACAGCACCTTCTTGACGTAGTCGCGCGTTTCGTTGAACGGGATGTTCTCGACCCAGGCGGCGGCGTCCAGGCGGTTGCCCTCGCGCCAACGGCGTGGCCGCGAGGGGCCGGCGTTGTAGGCGGCAGCGGCCAGGGCCTGGGCGCCTTGAAAATCGTCCAGCACCAGCTTGAGGTAGCCCGCGCCGATGCGCAGGTTGGTCTGCCGGTCGGTGATCTGTTCGGGCTTGAAGTCGATGTTGAGCTTGCGCGCCGTCCAGGCAGCGGTGGCGGGCATCACCTGCATCAGGCCGGCCGCCCCGACGGTGGATTTGGCCGCGACGATGAACCGCGACTCCTGGCGGATGAGGCCGTACATGTAGGCCGGGTCCAGGCCGACCTCGCTGGCCGCGGCCAGAACCTCCTCGCGGAAAGGCGTGGGGTAGCGCTGGCGCAGGTCGATTTCCTGGCGGGTGCGCTCGCTGGAGTTGATGCAGCGGTCCCAGATCTCGCGGCGGCAGGCCTCTTCGGCCACGGCCAGCAGTTCGCGGTCGCTCAGGCCGCCGGGCTTGCCCCAGCTGAGGGTGAAGTTCCACTCGCGCACGGCCTCGCTGCGCCAGCCCAGGGCGAGCATGCGCAGGGCGCGGTCCACCCCGGGCAGGGCGCGGGCCTGGACCATCTCGGCCTCGGTCAGGGGCGCAGGGCGGGCGGGCTCGCGCGCCGGGCTGCGGTGCAGGGCTTCGGCGGCCAACTGGCCGTAGAAGGTGAGCGGGTTGGCCGCTCGGGCCAGCAGCTCGTTCGCCTGCTGGCGGGCCGCGTCGTGGGATGGGTGGGCAGCGGCGCCGGCGGCGGGTCGGGCG
>CAIQIL010000459.1 GCA_903871865.1 uncultured Burkholderiales bacterium | reverse complement strand
CGCCCGACCCGCTGTACGTGCGCTTCCACTACTCGCACCCACCGGCCACCGAGCGCCTGACGGCCATGCTGGCCCTGCCCCTCGCTCAGGCCACGCCGCATCGGTCGCTCCTTGACACCGCAGCTGACACGCACCCGACACCCACGCCATGCACACCCAGCCGAGCCACCCCACGCCCCTGCTGCAGCAACGCTGCTGCCACCAGACGGGCCCCGCGCTCGACGACGCCCAAACCGCCAGCCTGCTGACACAGCTCACCGCCTGGGACATCCAGCGCGCGGCCCAAGGTGACAGCGAGGCCGTGGTGCTCACGCGCACCTTCACCTTCTCCGACTTCCACCGCACCATGGCCTTCGTCAATGCCGTCGCCTGGGTCGCGCACGAGCAGGACCACCACCCCGACCTGAGCGTGGGCCACAGCCGCTGCACAGTGAACTGGTCCACCCACTCGGTCGGCGGGCTGTCACTCAACGATTTCATTTGTGCGGCGCGCATCGACGCCCTCGTCGCATGAAGCGGGGACACGGCAGCTCGGCACCCACGCGCCCAGGCCGGACCAAGGCCAAGGGCGGCACCGCCTCGACCGACCCCGGTGGCCTGGTGGTCGCCACCCACGGCCGCCATGTGATGGTGGAAGACGATGCCGGCCACCGCCTCATCTGCCACCCGCGCGGCAAGAAGAGCGAAGCGGTGGTGGGCGACCGCGTGCGCTGGCAGCACACGCTGGAAGGCGGCGACGAAGGCGTCATCACGTCGGTGGACGAGCGCCGTAACCTGCTGTGGCGCCAGGACGAATGGCGCAGCAAGTCCTTCGCGGCCAACCTCGACCAGCTGCTGATGTGGATCGCCGTGGAGCCCGTCTTCAGCGAGATGCAGCTCACGCGGGCCCTCATCGCCGCGCGCTCGGCCGACATCCCCGTGACCGTCGTGCTCAACAAGATCGACCTGCCCGGCGCCGACACCGCCCGCGCGCGCCTGGCGCCCTACCGCGCCATGGGCTACAACGTGGTCGAGCTCTCGCTCAAATCGGAAGAAGATGCGGCGCGCGCCCAGGTCATGCCGCTGCTGCAAGGCAAGGCCACCCTGGTGCTGGGCCCCTCGGGCGCCGGCAAAAGCACGCTGATCAACACCCTGCTGCCCGAGGCCCGTGCCCAGGTGGGCGAGATCTCGCAGGCCCTGAACTCCGGCCGCCACACGACCACCTCCAGCCTCTGGTACTGGCTGGACGGCGAAGCAGGCAGCCCCGAGCGCAGCGCCATCATCGACTCGCCAGGCTTCCAGGAATTCGGCCTGCACCACATCGCCGCCACCGAACTCACGCGCTGGATGCCCGACCTCGGCGCCCACGTGGCCGACTGCCGCTTCCACAACTGCACCCACCGCCAGGAACCGGGCTGCGCCGTGCGTGCCGCGGTCGAGCGCGGCGAGGTCAGCCCCATCCGCCTGAGCCTCTACACCGACCTGTTCGACGAACTCAGCCAGCCGCGTTGGTGAGCGCGCATCCCCCAGATTCAGACCCAGATTCAGATCCAGCCCCCAGACGCCATGACAGACCGCCTCTCTGCCCTGCCCCTCACGCTCGAAGCCTTCGCCTGCGGCGACCTGTCGGTCACCGACCTGGCGCGCGTCTGGCGCGATGCCGCCGAAACACACCAGCCCGCCTTGCCGCAACGCTATGTGGACGTGCTGGAGCGCCTGCTGAGCCAGATCGAAAGCGCCGCGCTGTTCAGCGAAGAAAGCTGCTCCTTCAGCCGCACCGACATCCTTGCCGCCCTGGCCGACTGGCTGGGCAAGGCGCGGGCGCTCAAGGCCTGATCTTCAGGGGGCGGTCAGAAGGCGGGCGCGGCGTCGGCCGCCACCGAACGCCAGGCCGCCTCGATGAGCACCTCGCGGTGCACCTGCGGCACGCCCTTCACGCGGCCTGACAGCCAGGCGCGGCAGTAGTTCTCCGCCGGCCCGATCACCAGCGACGGGAACAGCTCGGCCGGCCAGGCCTGCAGCGCCTGCATGCGCTCGGGCTCGGAGAACCAGGCCATCCATTGGCGCGCCCGCTGGCGGTTGCGCGACTTCAGCTCGGCGCCCTGCGGCCCACTGGCCACCACGGCACGCGCCTGGAACAGGAAGCGCGCCCATTCCGGCTGCGCGCTCACCCAATCCACATAGCCCCCCACCAGCGCCGCCACACCGTCGCGGGCGCTGCGGGCCTGCGCCCAGGCCGCCTCGGTCAGGGCCGACTGGTCGTCCAAGGCACAGAAATACAGGGCGGCCACCAAGCCTTCCTTGCTGCCAAAGTGGTGGTACAGGTTGCCGACACTGGCCTCGCTGCGCGTGAGGATGTCCTCGATGGTGGTCGCGGCGATGCCCCGCTCGTTGAAGCAGGCCAAGGCAGCGCGCAGCATGCGCCGCTTGAGTTGGGCACGCGCGCCCGGGTGGGTGCGGTCCAGCAGATCGGGTGAAGAGGCAGTGGGCATGGCCATGATTTGACACCGAATCTTATTCCAGAATATTATTCTGTCAGCCGATGCGTGGCCACCGATCGCGCACGGCACCCCTCCCCTTCCGACCGAGAGAGACACCCCATGAGCCAACTCCTGCAACTGTTCCAGACCGCCGGCGCAGACGCCTTCACCAGCACCGTGTGCCAGGTCGCGCCCTACTTCAGCAGCATCCAGCCGCGCGTGACCGAGTTGCGCGCGGGCCATGCCGAAGCCACCGTGCCGCTGCGCCGCGAAGTCACGAACCACCTGGGCACCATGCACGCCATCGCCCTGTGCAATGCGGCCGAACTCGTGGGCGGCACCATGACCGACGCCTCGCTGCCCGCAGGCATGCGCTGGATCCCCAAAGGCATGACGGTGGCCTACCTGGCCAAGGTGAAGTCCGACATCCGCGCGGTGGCCGATGGCAGCGGCATCGACTGGAGCACCCCAGGCGACAAGGTCGTGCCCGTGAGCGTGTTCGATGCCGAAGGGCAAAAGGTTTTCACCGCCGACATCACCATGAACGTCAAGGCGGCCTGAGCCTGAACGGTGTGAGCGCCGCGCTGGCGGGTGCTGATCAACCGATCAGGTTCGCCAGCGACAGCAGCGCCAGCAGCAGCATCCACAGCACCACCGAGCGCCAAATCAGGCCGACCACGCTGCGCAGGTGGGCCATCGACGGCGGTGTGCCCTGGGTGCTGCCCTCGGCCTCAATGAGACTGGGGGAATCGCCCTGGTTGAGGGTGCGGCTGACATCGCGTGCGCCATCGGCTGCGACCGGCGCGGCCTGGCCGCCCAGGCGAACGCCCAATGCGCCGGACGCCGCCGAGAGGATGGTCCCCTCGTTCGGACGCAACCACAGCACGGCATGCCTGCGCCAGGCATCGACCGCATCCTCGAAATTGCCCACGACGGCAAAGCCGAAAGCCGTCATGCGGGCGGGCACGTGGTCCAGCAAGCCGAACAGCGTTTGCGACAGGTCCATGAGCCGGTCGTGCGTGGGCGTGCCCGTCACGCGGCTGCGGTAAGCCCAGTAACGTCCGGCGAACTCGGCCAGGCGGTAGAGCACCGCGCCGGCCGGGCCCAGGCCCAGGGTGGACAGTGCCACGAACCAGAAGAACACGCCAAACACATGCCGGTGGGCGGCCAGCAGCGAGTACTCCAGCACGTGGCGCAGGATTTCGGTGCGCGGCAACTCGCTGGCGTCCAGGTTCTGCCAATGCGCGAGCAGCTCGCGGGCGCGGTTCTCCTGGCCCGCTTCCAGCGCATCGCGGATGGCCGTGAAGTGGTGGCTGAACTGGCGAAAGCCCAGCGTCATGTAGAGCACCAACACACTCCACGCAAACGCTAGCAAGCCATGGACACTCCAAAGTAGCCAGTGGATCACAAAAACCAACAAGGTGGGGCCCAGAACAGTCACCGACCAAACCAGCCAGCCATGGTGCGTACGCCCAGCATCCAAGTTGCG
>CAIQIL010000458.1 GCA_903871865.1 uncultured Burkholderiales bacterium | reverse complement strand
CTGTCAGCTGCACGTGGGCGTCGGAGTTGGCACCGAACCACAGGCGGTAGGAACGGTTGGCGAACAGCAGCTCGCCGCGCTGCACCGACACCACGGACACGGCCGCGTCCAGCCCTTCCAGCACCGTCGTGAAGCGTTCGTGCGCTGCCGTGAGCTGGTCGCGCACGCGCTTGGCTTCCGTGATGTTGGTGACCGAGGTCATCCAGCCGGTCTGGTCGCCCTGGGCGTCGATCAGGGGCGAGACGTACATGCGGGCGTCGAACTGGCTGCCGTCGCGGCGTTGCATGACGACCTCGATGCCGCCCATGGGGCTGCGGCCCAGCAATTCCTGCTGGAACATGCGGTTGAATTCTTCGAGGCGGTCTTTCGGCCAATAAGGATAGGGCGGCACGCAGCCGATCAATTCTTCTTCCGAGAAGCCTGACATCGCGCAGAAGGCCGGGTTCACGTAGGTGATGCGGCCTTCGAGGTCGATGGTGCGCATGCCGGTGAGCATGGAGTTTTCCATGGCGCGGCGGAAGTTGGGGTCCTGCACCAGTGTTTTCTGAATCTGCGAGCGGCGGCGCATGTGGCGCAGCGTGCCCATGAGCGTCCACAGCGTGAAGCCCGACAAAGCCACCACCATCCAGAACAAGGTGTTGCCGATCAGGTTGGACGAGGTGCGGAACCCCATGCCGCGCAGGATCAGGCCATTGCCCACCGGGGTGACGACGACGTCGTGCACGAAAGTGGGCTTGGCCGAGCGCTCATTGACCCCGCCGACCGTGCTGGTGAGCACCACACCGCTGACCTCGACCAGACTCATGGCGTGGCGGCTGGCGATCTCGCGGGGCACCAGGTAGCGCATCAGCGATTCCAGCGCGTACTCGGTCACCAGCGTGCCGGCAAAGCCTTGGCGGTCCACCAGCGGCATGTGCAGCTGGATGGTCCGCGCGCCCTGGGCGTTGATGTAGGGGCGGGAGTACACCGGCGAGCCGCGCTCACGGGTCAACTGGAAAGCCTGCATGGGCTCGCCGCCGGGGAATTGCTCGCGCCAATCCAGCCGGGTGTCCGTGCTGGCGTCGTCGCCGGAGGCGTCCGGGTCCATGGACAAGCTCAGGGCGCTGCGGAAGGCGCGCACGCGGGCATCGGCCTGCACCCAGGTCACGCTGGTGACCTCCGGGCGTGCCCGCACAAAATCACCGGCCTGGCGGGTGAATGCCTCGGTGCTGGTCGGTTTCATGGCAATTTCGCGGGCCATGCGCAGCAATTGCTCCTGGTTTTCCACCAGCCGCATCCGAATTTGCTGCTGAACGACCTCGGTGTCGCGTTTGACAGATTCCTGCTCGCGTTCGATTTCCTCGTTGCGCAGGTACCAGAAGGCCGCAATGATGGCCACCAGGAACAGCAGCACGGACACCAGCGGGCCCAGCGTGGCGTAGCGGTCTTGCTGGCTCGGCGATTGTTTGCGCCACCAGCGCCAGAACAAGCGGCTGGTTTGACCCGGAGGCGGTGGCGACACCGGGCTGGGCGTTGGCGTGGAAGCGGAAAAAGGCATCCTCGGATTATCGGTGCGGGATTCCACATCTGGAGGCCTGCTTGATTTGGTTATAGTGCGCGGGTGCCGCAGCGCCACCCTGTTGCGTGCACACCTCGTTGCAACCGAAATCGCCCCGTTTATCCACGGCAAGCGATTGGCGGCTGTGGTCACACTCAGACCACATGCCATATTCACTGGAGACTGAACCCATGTCTGCAAACGATCCCGTGCTGTCCTCTCTGCAGGACCAGGATCCCCAGGAAACCCGCGAATGGCTTGACGCCTTGTCCGGGGTCATCGAGACCGAGGGCCGCGGACGCGCCCACGATCTGCTCGAAACGCTGCTCGACCACGCCCGCCAATCGGGCATCGACATGCCCTTCTCGGCCACCACGGCCTACGTCAACACCATCGCGGTCGAAGACGAAGCGCACTGCCCGGGCAACCTCGACATCGAAGAGCGCCTGCGCACCTACATGCGCTGGAATGCCATGGCCATGGTCGTGCGCGCCAACCGCCACAACCCCGCCGACGGCGGCGACCTGGGCGGGCACATCAGCTCGTTCGCCTCGCTGGCCACCATGCTGGGCATCGGCTTCAACCATTTCTGGCACGGTGACTCGCCCGACCACGGCGGTGACCTGCTCTACATCCAGGGCCACTCGGCCCCCGGCATCTATGCCCGCGCCTTCATGGAAGGCCGCATCACCGAAGAACAACTCGTCAACTTCCGTCAGGAAGTCGGCGGCAAGGGCCTGTCCAGCTACCCGCATCCCAAGCTGATGCCCGAGTTCTGGCAGTTCCCCACCGTGTCGATGGGCCTCGGGCCGTTGATGGCCATCTATCAGGCGCGCTTCCTGAAGTACCTGCATGCGCGTGGCATCGCGGACACCGCCAACCGCAAGGTGTGGGTGTTTTGCGGCGACGGCGAGATGGACGAGCCCGAATCGCTGGGCGCCATCGGTCTGGCCGCGCGCGAAAAGCTCGACAATCTGATCTTCGTGGTGAACTGCAACCTGCAGCGCCTGGACGGCCCGGTGCGTGGCAACGGCAAGATCGTGCAGGAGCTCGAAGGCGAGTTCCGCGGCTCGGGCTGGAACGTGATCAAGCTGCTGTGGGGCTCCTACTGGGACCCGCTGCTGGCGCGCGACAAGGACGGCATCCTGCGCAAGATCATGATGGAGATGGTCGATGGCGACTACCAGGCCTGCAAGGCCAACGACGGCGCCTTCGTGCGCCAGCATTTCTTCGGCCGTGACCCGCGCACGCTGGAGATGGTGGCCCGCCTGTCCGACGACGACATCTGGCGCCTGCAACGCGGCGGCCACGACCCCCAGAAGGTCTATGCGGCCTACAACGCTGCCGTGAACCACGAAGGCCAGCCGACCGTGCTCTTGATCAAGACGGTCAAGGGCTTCGGCATGGGCAAGAGCGGCGAAGGCAAGAACACAGCCCACCAGACCAAGAAGCTGACGGACGAGGACATCAAGGCCTTCCGCGATCGCTTCAACATCCCTGTCACCGACGAGGACCTGCCGAACCTGCCCTTCATCAAGCCGGCCGAGAACACGCCCGAGATGAAGTACCTGCACGAGCGCCGCCAGGCCCTGGGCGGTTACCTGCCCCAGCGCCGCCCGAAGGCCGAAGAGACGCTGACCGTGCCCGGCCTGGACGCCTTCCAGAGCGTGCTGGAGCCGACCGCCGAAGGCCGTGAGATCTCGACGACGCAGGCCTTCGTGCGCTGCCTGACCCCGCTGCTGCGCGACGCCAACCTGGGCCCGCGCGTGGTGCCCATCCTGGTGGACGAGGCCCGCACCTTCGGCATGGAAGGCCTGTTCCGCCAGATCGGCATTTATGCGCCGGAAGGCCAGAAGTACACCCCGGTCGACAAGGACCAGGTCATGTACTACCGCGAGGACAAGGCCGGCCAGATCCTGCAAGAAGGCATCAACGAAGCGGGTGGCATGAGCTCGTGGATCGCCGCGGCGACGTCGTATTCGACGAACAACCGCGTGATGATCCCGTTCTACATCTACTACTCGATGTTCGGGCTGCAGCGCATTGGCGACCTGGCCTGGGCGGCCGGTGACATGCAGGCGCGCGGCTTCCTGCTGGGCGGCACCTCGGGCCGGACCACGCTGAACGGCGAAGGACTGCAGCACGAGGATGGCCACAGCCAACTGGTGGCCGGCACCATCCCGAACTGCCTGAGCTACGACCCGAGCTTCGCGCACGAAGTCGCCGTCATCAT
>CAIQIL010000457.1 GCA_903871865.1 uncultured Burkholderiales bacterium | reverse complement strand
GGGCGTCGTGGGTGCAAAAGGCCTGCAGGAAGCCGGCATAGCCCACCAGGCGCTCGATGAGGCGCCCCACGGTGAGCAGTCGCCAGCCAGCGTCGCGGGTCATGCGGTCGGTCTGTGCGCCGGTCACCGCCGACAGCTGCATGGCCAAGTGCTCCAGGGCCTCTTCGGCGTGTTGCAGGCCAGGACGGCCCTGCGGCGCGTCGGGGCTGAGGGCCTGCTGGAAAACGGCGCCCAGGGTGCGCAGCAGGCGGGCGTGGGCCGGCGAGAGGCGCTCGCGCAGGGTCTGGGCCGAGCGCGCCAGGGCGTCGAGGTTGTGGGCCAGGCTGAAAGCGCCCTGGCGGGCCTGCGGGTCGACGAGGGCGTCCAGCGCGGCGCGCTCGAACACGCGGGGCGCCTGGGCCAGGCTGGGCGTGCCCTGGGGCACGAGGCCGCAGCGCAGCGACAAGGCCGACAGCGCCTGCAGCACGGCGTCGTCGGGCTCGTCTTCGGTGCTGGCCAGGCCGATGAGGTTCTGCACCAGGCGCAGTTGCTGCTCGGCGCGCTCGGTGTAGCGGCCCATCCAGAACAGGTTCTCGCCGGTGCGGCTGGCCACCGGGCGCTGGCGCTGGGCGAGTTCGTCCAGGCGCACGGACGCCGGCAGCATCGAGAAGGTGTCGACCGGTTCGTCGGTCAGCACCCAGGTGTCCAGCGAGCTGCCGCCCAGCTGCATGGAGACCGGCCCGGCGTCGCGCGTGGCGATGCGGGTCATGCCGCCGGGCAGGACCTGCCAGCCACCGCGGCCATCGGACAGGGCGTAGACGCGCAGCGAGGCGCCGCGCGGGCTGATGTGGCCTGCGCCACCCGTGCCTGCCGCCGCGCCCTGCCCGGCCCCCTGCCAGACCGGTGCCTGGGCGTAAGGCACGAAGTCCTGGACGGTGTAGGCCGCGGGGTCGTGGTCGATGCGCTCGCGCCAGGCCTGCAGGGCCGGCGCGGTCAGGGTCTGGCCGAGCACGGCCTCGAAGCTCTGGCGCAGGCGGGGCGAGCCGAAGCCCGGCGTGCCCGCATGGGGGTGGCTGGGTCGGATGACCTGGTGGGCCAACTCGGGGCGCACGTCGGCCCAGGCGCTGGCCTCGCCACACCACCAGGTGGGCAGCGAAGGCAAGGCGAGCTCCTCGCCCAGCAGCTTGCGCGACAGCGCCGGCAGGAAGCCATGCACCGCGGGCGACTCCAGGAAGCCCGTGCCCAGGGCGTTGGCCAGCACGGCGTGGCCGGCGCGCACCACCTGCATCAGGCCGGGCACGCCGAGGTGGGAGTCGGAGCGCAGCTCCAGCGGGTCGCAGAAGTCGTCGTCGAGGCGGCGCAGCAGGCCGTGCAGCGGCGCCAGACCCTGCACCGTTTTCATGAAGAGGCGCTCGTCGCGCACCACCAGGTCGCCGCCCTCGACCAGAGGCAGGCCGAGGTAGCGCGCCAGGTAGGCCTGCTCGAAGTAGGTCTCGCTGTACGGACCCGGGGTCAGCAAGGCCAGGCTGGGGGCGGCGCCCTCGGCACAGGGTGTGGCCAGCTCGCTGAGGGTGTCGAGCAGGCGCCGGTAGCCCGAGGCCAGGTGCTGCACGTTCATCGCCCGGTAGGCCTCGGGGAACTGCCGCGAGACGATGAGCCGGTTCTGCATCACATAGCCCAGCCCCGATGGCGCCTGGGTGCGGTGCGAGACCACCCACCAGGCGCCATCGGGGCCGCGCACGAGGTCGAAGGCCAGCACGTGCAGGTGGATGCCGCCCGGCGGTGTCACGCCCTGCAGGCCGCGCAGGTAGCCGGGGTGGCCCAGCACCAGGGCCGAGGGCAGCAAGGCCTCCTTGAGCAGGCGCTGCTCGCCGTAGGTGTCGGCCAGGATGGTGTTGAGCAGGCGGGCACGCTGAGCCACGCCTTGCTCCAGCCGACGCCATTCGCCGGCCTCGACGATGAGGGGCAGCACCTCCAGCGACCAGGGCCGGCTGGGCCCGCCCTGGGCGTTGTAGACGTTGTAGGTGATGCCGTCTTCGCGGATCTGCCGCGCCATCAGCGCCTGGCGGCGCTGCAGGTCATCGAGCGGCGCGCCGAGGTGATCGACGAAGCCCTGCCAGGCCGGACGCAAGGCGCCCTCGGCGTCGCGCAGCTCGTCGTAATGGCCCGCTTCGGCCGGCCGCGCGCGCTGCAGGAGCTCGTGGGCCAGGGCCTCGCCCGGGCTGGCGCCGGCCGGGGTGGCGTCGTCGAACAGCGGCAGGGAGGTGGTCAAGGGTGTCGTCACAGCGGGGGTCACAGTGTCGTCATCGTACCAACCCGGTCCTCAAGCACCGTTTTTGGCCCGGCGCAAATCCAGCGTCAAGGGGTGTTCGATGCCGGCCGGCTGCGGGCGCACGTCCATCGCGCCGGGCGTGTGGCCCATGCGGAAGAAGCGCGCCAGGCGGCGGCTTTCGGCCTCGAAGGCGTTGACGGGGAAGGTGTCGTGGTTGCGCCCGCCCGGGTGGGCGACGTGGTACTGACAGCCCCCCAAAGAGCGCTTGAGCCAGGTGTCGACCACGTCGAAGGTCAGCGGGGCGTCGGCGCCGATGGTCGGGTGCAGGCAGGACGGCGGTTGCCAGGCGCGGTAACGCACGCCCGCCACGAACTCGCCACTGCGCCCCGTGGGGTGCAAGGGCAGCAGTTGGCCATTGACCGTGACCACATGGCGGTTGCCGTTGAGCCCGGTGGCGCGCACTTCCAGGCGTTCCAGCGAGGAGTCCACGTAGCGCACGGTGCCGCCGGGCGAGCCCTCCTCGCCCATGACGTGCCAGGGCTCCAGCGCACCGCGCAGGCTCAGGCGCACACCGGCCGACTGCACCTCGCCGATGTAGGGGAAGCGGAACTCGAAGTGCGGCGCGAACCAGGCGGGGTCGAAGGCGTGGCCGGCCATCTCCAGCTCGGCCAGCACGTCGGCGAAATCCTGCTCGACGAAGCTGGGCAGCAAGAAGCGGTCGTGCAGGCCGGTGCCCCAGCGCGTGAGCCGGGTGGCGCCATGGCCCTTGTACGGCGTCTGCCAGAACCAGGCGACCAGGGCGCGCAGCAGGAGCTGCTGGACCAGGCTCATCTGGGCGTGGGGGGGCATCTCGAAGGCGCGCAGCTCCAGCAGGCCGAGGCGGCCGGTGGGGCCGTCGGGCGAGTAGAGCTTGTCGATGCAGAACTCGCTGCGGTGGGTGTTGCCGGTGGCGTCCACCAGCAGGTTGCGCAGCGAGCGGTCGATCAGCCAGGGCGGGCACTGGCCCCAGATGCCCATCTGCCGCTCGATCTCCTTCATGGCGATCTCGGTCTCGTAGACCTGGTCCATGCGCGCCTCGTCGATGCGCGGCGCCTGGCTGGTCGGCCCGATGAACAGGCCCGAGAACAGGTAGGACAGCGAGGGGTGGTTGTGCCAGAAAGTCAGCAGGCTGGGGATGAGGTCGGGGCGGCGCAGGAAGGGGCTGTCGGACGGCGTGGCCCCGCCCAGCACGAAGTGGTTGCCGCCGCCGGTGCCGGTGTGGCGGCCGTCGACCATGAATTTCTCGGTGGACAGGCGGGTTTCGTGCGCGGCCTGGTAGAGGAACTCGGTGTGATCGACCAGCTGCTCCCAGCTCGACGCCGGGTGGATGTTGACCTCGATGACGCCGGGGTCGGGCGTGACCTGCAGCACCTTGAGGCGGGCGTCGCGCGGCGGCGGGTAGCCCTCCAGCACGACCTTCAGGCCGGTGTCGGCGGCCGTGGCTTCCACCGCGGCCACGAGGTCGAGGTAGTCGTCCAGGCTGGTCAGGGGCGGCATGAAGACGTAGAGCACGCCGCCGCCCTCCCCTGTGGTTTCCACCTTGGGGCCGCTGGCGCGGTCGGGGTTGCGCACCTCGACGCACAAGGCCGTGCGGGTGATCCAGTGGGCCGACTCGAAGCGGCTGGGCAGCTTGGCCGGGTCCACCGTGCTGGCCGTGGCCGGGCCGGCGGCGCCCAGCACCGGGTTGGCCGCGAGCTCGCCCCACTCGCCGTTCGCGCCACCGCGTTGCCCGCGGGGGTCCAGGCCGTCCACTGCCTGGCCCTGGATGGACACCGCCCCGCCCTGCGCGAAGCCGCCGCCCATGGCGTGGGGGCCATATTGGGCACGCAGCGCGGCCGCATCCCGCAAGGCCGGCTTGGGCGCGAAGGGGTCGTGCGCCAGCGGGTAGGGGTACTCGCCGCTGCTGACCCAGGGCAGCGAGTCCAGCGGCAGGCGCAGGCCCATGGGCGAGTCGCCGGGGATGAGGTACATGCGCTCGTCGCGGAAGAACCAGGGGCCGGTCACCCAGGTCGGGCCGCTCAGCCCCGGGGCCGCATGCCGCCACTCGCGCTTGAGCGGCAGGGCGTAACCCACGGTGTGGTCCAGGCCCTGGTCGAAGATGCGGCGCAGGCGCACGCGCTCCAGCTCGTCGTCCAGGCGGGCGTCCAGCGGGTCCACGTTGACGGGCAGGCGGCGCTCGCGCCACAGGTAGTACCAGGTGTCTTCAAAGCCGGTCTGGACGTGGGCCGAGCCCACGCCCAGCTTGCCCGCCAGCGTGTCGATGAAGTGCTTGGCGTCGGCGCTGGTGTAGCGCACGGTCTGGCGCTCGTCGGCGAACAGGCTGGGGTCGTGCCAGCAGGGCTGGCCGTCGGTGCGCCAGAAGATGGACAGCGCCCAGCGCGGCAGCTGCTCGCCCGGGTACCACTTGCCCTGACCGAAGTGCAGGAAGCCGCCCTCGCCGTAGCGGGCGCGCAGTTTGTGCACCAAGGTGGTGGCCAGGCCGCGCTTGGTGGGGCCAAGCGCGTCGGTGTTCCACTCGGCGCCATCGCGGTCATCGGCGGACACGAAGGTCGGCTCGCCACCCATGGTCAGGCGCACATCGGTGTCTTTCAGCTGGGCATCGACGGCCTGGCCGAGCGCGTCGATGGCCTCCCATTGTTCGGGCGTGTAAGGCTTGGTCACGCGCGGGGACTCGTAGATGCGCGTGATGCCCATGTGGTGCTCGAAGCTGACCTCGCACTCGTCGACCGCCCCGGAGACGGGTGCCGCGCCGGTGGGCTCGGGCGTGCAGGCCACGGGGATGTGGCCTTCGCCGGCCATCAGGCCCGAGGTCGGGTCCAGGCCGACCCAGCCGGCCCCTGGCAGGAAGACCTCGCACCAGGCGTGCAGGTCGGTGAAATCCACCTCCGTGCCCGAAGGGCCATCGAGCGCGGCCACGTCGGCCTTGAGCTGCACCAGGTAGCCCGACACGAAGCGCGCGGCAAGGCCCAGGTGGCGCAGCGCCTGCACCAGCAGCCAGCCGGTGTCGCGGCAGGAGCCCGACTTCAGCGTCAGCGTCTCCTCGGGCGTCTGCACGCCGGGCTCCATGCGGATGGTGTAGGCGATGTCGCCCTGCAGGCGCTGGTTGAGGCCCACCAGGAAGTCGATGGTGCGCACCTCCGTGAGGTCGATGCTGTCCACGAAGGCCTTGAACTTCGGCGTCAGCGGCCCCTTGGCCAGGTAGGGCTGCAGGTCGTGCAGCGAGGCCTCGTCGTAGGCGAAGGGGTAGTTTTCGGCGTGGGGCTCGAGGAAGAAGTCGAAGGGGTTGTAGACGGCCATTTCGGCCACCAGGTCCACGGTGACCTTGAATTCCTGGGTGCGCTCAGGGAAGACCAGCCGCGCCAGGTGGTTGGCGAAGGGGTCCTGCTGCCAGTTGATGAAGTGCACCGCCGGCTCGACCTTGAGCGCGTACGACAGGATGCGGGTGCGGCAGTGCGGCGCCGGCCTCAGCCGGACGATCTGCGGCGACAGGTTGACCAGGCGGTCGTAGGTGTAGTGGGTGGTGTGGGTGAGCGCAACGTGGATGGACACACGGATCTCCGG
>CAIQIL010000456.1 GCA_903871865.1 uncultured Burkholderiales bacterium | reverse complement strand
AGGGCCCGAGGCCATCGGCACTGAAGCGGCGCATCAGAAGCACCACTTCGGCGCGCCGGGGTGGCACGCCAGCCCATCCAAACGGTCCAAGCGGCCGTTTCCCCAGGGAAATCGCCCTGGCACACCGCTTGCAGTGTGAAAGGCAACAAGGTCAACGGCGACCTTGATGTCTTGGGCGCCCGATGTCGGGCCCTGAGCTTCCGACAAAGGTGTCATGGCTGCACACGCTCGTTTCGACAGGCTGCGCAGCCACGGCACCTTTTTTGTTGTCTGACACGAAAGCTTCGCACCATGAATCCGCAGGACCTCGACATGAACCGCCGCGCCCTTCTGAAAACCGTTGCCGCCGCCGGCGCTGTCGGCATGGCGTCCGGACTGCCCTCGGCCGTCTGGGCCGCCGGCTCCGACAAGCCCGAGCTGGAGGAAGTCAAGATTGGCTTCATCCCCCTGACCGACTGCGCCTCCATCGTGATGGCCTCGGTGCTGGGCTTTGACAAGAAGTACGGCATCAAGATCATCCCCAGCAAGGAGGCCTCCTGGGCTGGCGTGCGGGACAAGCTGGTCAACGGCGACCTGCACATGGCGCACGTGCTGTACGGCCTGATCTACGGTGTGCAGCTGGGCGTTGGCGGCCCCAAGAAGGACATGGCCGTGCTCATGACCCTCAACAACAACGGCCAGGCCATCACCCTGTCGAAGAAACTGGCCGACGCGGGCGCCGTGGACGGCCCCTCCCTGGCCAAGGTCATGGCCAAAGACAAGCGCGAATACACCTTCGCCCAGACCTTCCCCACCGGCACCCACGCCATGTGGCTGTACTACTGGCTGGCGTCCGCGGGCATCAACCCGCTGCAGGATGCCAAGGCCATCACCGTGCCCCCTCCGCAGATGGTGGCCAACATGCGCGTGGGCAACATGGACGGCTTCTGCGTCGGTGAGCCCTGGAACCACCGCGCCATCATGGACGGCATCGGCATCACGGCCAACACCACGCAGGACATCTGGAAGGACCACCCCGAGAAGGTGCTGGGCAGCACCGACGAGTTCGTCAAGAAGTACCCCAACACCGCGCGCGCCGTGATCATGGCCGTGCTGGAAGCCAGCCGCTGGATCGATGCCGGCCTGCAGAACAAGATGAAGATGGCCGAGACCATCGCGGCCAAGTCCTACGTCAACACGGGCGTGGAGGCGATCAACCAGCGCATCCTGGGCCGCTACCAGAACGGCCTGGGCAAGACCTGGGACGACCCCAACCACATGAAGTTCTTCAACGACGGGGCGGTCAACTTCCCCTACCTGTCGGATGGCATGTGGTTCCTCACCCAGCACAAGCGCTGGGGCTTGCTCAAGGACCACCCCGACTACCTGGGCGTGGCCAAGCAGGTCAACAAGGTGGACCTCTACAAGCAGGCCGCCGGCGCGCTGGGCGTCAACGTGCCCAAGGACCCGATGCGTTCGGCCAAGCTGATCGACGGCGTGGTCTGGGACGGCAAGGACCCCAAGAAGTACGCCGACGGTTTCAAGATCAAGGCGTGAGCCCGATCACCGCACTCGCAACAGGAGCACACCATGGTCAGCGCCGTATTCCACAGCCCCTCCGACGCCAGCGATGCACTTCGCGCCACGTCTGCAGCCACACCCACGCCCACCTCAAACAAGCCAAGCCCCACCGCAACTGCGCACAGCCGCCGCACCACGTCGGTGGACTGGGCCGCCTGGGCCCTCAAGCTGCTGGCGCCGCTGGCCGGCATCGGCCTGGTGGTGGCCATCTGGGGCCTGCTGACCATGAAGGGTGGCAGCTTCCCCACGCCTGCCGCCACCTGGGATGAGGCCGTCAAGCTGTTCTCCGACCCGTTCTACCGCAACGGGCCGAACGACCAGGGCCTGGGCTGGAACATCCTGTTCTCGCTCAAGCGTGTGGCCCTGGGCTTCGGCCTGGCCGCCGTCGTGGGCATCCCGATGGGCTTCCTCATCGGACGATCCAAGGTGGTCGGCGCCATGCTCAACCCGCT
>CAIQIL010000455.1 GCA_903871865.1 uncultured Burkholderiales bacterium | reverse complement strand
GAGCGGACGCCGAAGCCTCGGCGGCCACACTGGGCGACTTGGCTGGCGTGGCAGCCTGAACCGAGACCGGCAGCGTCAGGGCGCAGGTCAGCGCACTGGCCAGGCTCACGGCGCGCCAAGCGCTCATCACAGACGGGAAAGGACGGTGTTCGGGGTGCGGCACGGCAAGCTCTCCTGGGATCTGAATGCCCTCAGGCGCGCGCAGCAACTGGCCCTTGCGCCAGCCACTCAGGCCCCAAGGGATGCGGGATGGGTGGAACGGGGGATGGCAGCAGCGCCGCGCTCAGCGGGGTGCCGTGGTGGTGCCGGGAGCCACGGGAGCAGCCACGCGCGGTGCCAGCATCACGCGGGTCTTGCCAGCGGTCGTCACCAGGATGACCGGGTCGCCCGGGTTGAAGGTCTCGGAGCCCTTGGCCTGCACGATGGCACGGCGCTCGCCATTGGACATCTGCAGCAGGATCTCCAGGGCGTCTTCGCGGGTGCCGAAGCGCTCCACGGTGTTGCCCACCACGCCACCCACCACCGCACCCACCACAGCCGCGACCGCCGCGCTCTTGCTGTTGCTGCTGGCGGCGCTGCCGCTGATGCCACCGACGACGGCGCCCGTGGCACCGCCCAGGCCGCTTTGCGAGCCCTCGACCGTCACCGGACGCACGCTCAGCACGACGGCATCGGCCACCTGGGACAGACGCTGCGCATCGCCCGGCTTGATGACGTCGGGGCTGGTGGTCGAGCAGGCCCCCAGCAGGGAGGCCACCGCCACGCACGCAGCCGATGCGGCCAGACGCAGGCCGCGGCGGGCCGACAGGGAAGAAACGGAAGTGGAATCAACGGTCATGGGACACCTGGAACGGTCAGGACACGCACGGTGCGTGCAAGTGGTTCTGACTGTAGCGCAGGGCAGGCATGCTCGGTTGACAGGCTCCAAGGCCCGCCCATGCTGCCAGGGTCATCCGGAGCCACATGCCATCGCTGGCAGCGAAGCCTCAGCACCTCGGGCACGACCAGCACAAGGGGCAGGCCAGGCGCCAAACAGCGCCCTCACCTGCCGGATGCCTCAATCGTCCATGCCCAGTTCCTGGATCTTGCGCGTGATGGTGTTGCGACCGATGCCCAGCTTCTGCGCAGCCTCGATGCGGCGGCCCCGCGTGAGGTCCAGTGCGGTGCGGATGAGGCAGGCCTCGAACTGGCGCGTCAGCGCGTCCCACGCCTCGGGCTGCCCCGCTTCCAGACGTGCTCGGGCATCGCGTTCCAGCGCTTGCAACCAGGCTGGCGCAGCGCTGCCCAACACCGCCGATGCGCCCGCAACCCCGATGGACACGGGCTCTGCGGCCGTTGGCCATGCCGCGGCAGGCACGTCACCTGGCGAAGTGGTGGCGCCAGGCAGGGCGGCTTGCGGACCGCCCAGCCCCGCTGTCGATGCCGTTGAGGCGTCCTCCACCGCGACAGCCAACGGCCCTGTTGGCAGCTCATGTGCCGCCGCCGTGACACCGGGCATCGGCGCGCCCTGCCCCGCCGACGCGAACGCACGCGACTCCAGCAACTCGGGCGGCAAGTCCTTGATTTCGACAACCTGCGCGGGCGCCATCACCGTCAGCCAATGGCAGACGTTTTCCAACTGACGCACATTGCCGGGGAAGTCGAACAGGGTGAGCTGGGCCAGGGCAGAATCCGAAATCCGCTTGGCTTCGACGCCCAAATCCTTTGCACTTTTTTGCAAGAAAAAGCGGGTCAGCGTCGGGATGTCTTCGCGGCGTTCGCGCAGCGGCGGCAAGCGCAAGCGGATCACGTTGAGGCGGTGGAACAAGTCCTCGCGGAAACCGCCCAGCCGCACCCGCTCTTCCAGGTTCTGGTGCGTGGCTGCGATCACGCGCACATTGCTCTTGAGCGGCTGGTGGCCGCCCACGCGGTAGAACTGGCCGTCGCTGAGCACACGCAGCAAGCGCGTCTGCAAATCGAAGGGCATGTCGCCGATTTCATCGAGGAACAGCGTGCCGCCATCGGCCTGCTCGAAGCGGCCGCGGCGCATGGTCTGGGCGCCGGTGAAGGCGCCACGCTCGTGGCCGAACAGCTCGGACTCCAACAGGTCTTTCGGGATGGCCGCGGTGTTGATGGCCACGAAAGGCCCGTTGCCACGCGGGCTGTGCTTGTGCAGCGCACGCGCCACCAGCTCCTTGCCCGAACCCGACTCGCCCGTGATCAGCACGGTGACGTTGCTCTGGCTGAGCCGGCCGATGGCGCGGAAGACGTCCTGCATCGCCGGCGCCTGGCCCATCATCTCGGGCATCTGTGTGACGCGCTCGTCGATGACCTCTTCACGCAGGCTCTCGTCCACCGCGCGGCGGATGAGCTCCACCGCCTTGGGCAGGTCGAACGGTTTGGGCAGGTACTCGAAAGCACCGCCCTGGAAGGCCGACACGGCGCTGTCGAGGTCCGAGTACGCCGTCATGATGATGACGGGCAACCCCGGCAAGCGCTCCTTGACCTTGCTGAGCAAGTCGATGCCCGAGCCACCCGGCATGCGGATGTCGGACACCAGCACCTGCGGCTCGTCGTCGTCGAGCGCGGCCAGCACATCCCGCGGGTTGGTGAAGCTGCGGACCGGCAGCTCCTCGCGGGCCAGTGCCTTCTCAAGCACGAAGCGGATGGATTGGTCGTCGTCAACGATCCAGATGGGTTTCATGCTGACAGAAGGTTGCGCACGGGCCCATCGCCGACAACGCCGCCACGGATCACGGCATGGGGATCAGGATTCTGAACACCGTGCGGCCGGGCTCGCTGTCGCATTCGATGGTGCCTTGATGCTGTTGAACGAAGGTGTGTGCCAAGGTCAGCCCCAGTCCCGATCCGCCTTCACGCCCGGACACCAGGGGGTAGAAAACGCGGTCTCGGATGGCCGGGGGGATGCCAGGGCCGTTGTCCTCAATATGCAAGACCAGTGCCAGGCGGTGTAACTGTCGGTTGATGGTGACGCGGCGGGCCACGCGCGTGCGCAGGGTCAGCACGGCGTCACCGGCGGCGATGCGCTCGCACAGCGCCTGCGCGGCGTTGTGCGCGATGTTCAGCACGGCCTGGATGAGTTGCTCGCGGTCGCCGCGGAAATCGGGCAGCGAGGTGTCGTAGTCGCGCTGCACGCGCAGGCCTTTGGGGAACTCGGCCAGGATCAGCGAACGCACGCGCTCGCAGACCTCGTGGATGTTGACGTCGCCCACCACGTGCGGGCGGCGGTGCGGCGCCAGCAGGCGGTCCACCAGGGCTTGCAGCCGGTCGGCATCGTGGATGATGACCTGGGTGTACTCGGTCAGCGACTTGTTCTCCAGCTCCATCTCCAGGAGCTGCGCCGAG
>CAIQIL010000454.1 GCA_903871865.1 uncultured Burkholderiales bacterium | reverse complement strand
GAGGGCGTGGACCACCCCAAGGTGATGAGCTACCTCGACGTGCTGCGCGACAAGAAGCCCGTGGGCAAGCGCGTGGCCGTGATCGGCGCCGGTGGCATCGGCTTCGACGTGTCCGAGTACCTGACGCACGAGGGCAGCAGCCCGGCGCTGGACGCCGAGAAGTTCTACGCCGAGTGGGGCATCGACACCAGCTACGCCGAGCGCGGTGGCATCAAGGCCCCGCACCTGGACACCCCGCCGCGCCAGATCTACCTGCTGCAGCGCAAGGCCAGCAAGGTCGGTGACGGCCTGGGCAAGACCACGGGCTGGATCCACCGCACCTCGCTGAAGAACCGCAACGTCGAGATGATCGCTGGCGCCACCTACCGCAAGATCGACGACGCAGGCCTGCACATCACCGTGGGTGCGCAGGAGCTGGTGCTGCCGGTCGACAACGTGGTGCTGTGTGCTGGCCAGGAGCCCTTCCGCGCCCTGCAGGCCGGCCTGGAGGCCGCTGGCAAGAAGGTGCACCTGATCGGTGGCGCCGACGTGGCCGCCGAGCTGGACGCCAAGCGCGCCATCAAGCAAGGCACCGAGCTGGCCGCGGCGGTCTGACCGACACGAAGGAGGACCCGATGAGCGCGCACATCCCGAGTTCGCTGACACCGGCCGTGCAGGCCTCGCTGCACCAGTGGCACGAGATGGTCGCTGCGCGCGACCTCTCGGCCCTGCCCGGCATCCTCCACGACGAGGCCTGCTTCCGCTCGCCCATGGCCTTCAAGCCCTACAAGAGCGCCGCGGCCGTCCACCTGATCCTGGGCACCGTGCTGACGGTGTTCCAGGACTTCACCTACCACCGCAGCTTCGCCAGCGACGACGGCCTCAACGTGGTGCTGGAGTTCAGCGCGACGGTGGGCGACAAGTCGCTCAAGGGCATCGACATGATCGCCTTCGACGCGCAGGGCCGCATCGTCGATTTCGAGGTCATGGTGCGCCCCTTCAACGGCCTGCAGGCCCTGGGCGCCGAGATGGGCGCCCGCCTGGCGGCCTTCCTGCCGGCTTACAAGGGTTGAAGACCCAGGAGACACACGACATGTCCAACGCCATCCCCACGCTCGAAACCATCCGCCTGTCCCTGGCCGACAAGGTCGCCACCGTCACCCTGAACCGGCCGGACAAGGCCAATGCCATGAACTGGCAGATGTGGCAGGACATCCGCAGCGCCATGCAGTGGGCCGACCGCACGCCCGAGGTCCGCGCCGTGGTGCTGCAGGGCGAAGGCAAGCACTTCACCTCCGGCATCGACCTGACGATGATGATGGGCCTGCAAGGCCAGATCCAGGACGATTGCGATGGCCGCATGCGCGAGAAGCTGCGCGCGCTCATCCTCGAATTGCAAGACACCCTGACCAGCCTGGAGCGCTGCCGCAAGCCCGTGCTGGCGGCCATCCACACGGGCTGCGTCGGTGGTGGCGTGGACCTGGTGAGCTGTGCCGACATGCGCTATTGCAGCGCCGACGCCTACTTCACCATCAAGGAAATCGACATCGGCATGGTGGCCGACGTGGGCACGCTGCAGCGCTTGCCGAAACTCATCGGCAGCCAGGGCCTGGTGCGCGAGCTGGCCTACACCGGCCGCAAGGTCGATGCCGAAGAGGCGCTGCGCATCGGCCTGGTCAACCGCGTGTTCGCCACGCGCGAAGACCTGCACGCCGGCGTACGCGAGTTGGCGCTGCAGATCGCGGCCAAGTCGCCGCTGTCCATCCGCGGCACCAAGGAAATCCTCAACCACACGCGCGACCACAGCGTGGCCGACGGCCTGCAGTACATGGCCAGCTGGAACGCGGCCATGCTGATGTCCAAGGACCTGATGACGGCGATGATGGCCTCCATGGCCAAGCAGACGCCGGAGTTCAAGGACTGAAGTCGCGCGGGCTTCCCGCGGGTTTTCGGCAGCCGTGCTCAGCGGCTCAGCGGCCCGGGCGCAGCGGCTTGAGCAGCCCGCTCAGGCCGTTGTGGTCGATCTCCTGCATCAGCGCCAGCAGCCGGCCGATCTCGCCTGAGGGGAAGCCCTCGCGTGCGAACCAGTTCAGGTAGTTGCCGGGCAGGTCGGCCAGCACGACACCTTTGTGCTTGCCAAATGGCATGGTGTGGGTGACCAGTTTGAGCAGGTCTTCAGGGTTCACCGTGGGCCTCCTCGGTCGTCCAGGCGACGCGGCCGTGTGCGGCGTCGTTCAAGCGCGTTTGCAGGGGCGCCAGCGCGCTGTCTGGCAGGCTGAAGGTGACGCTCACCTCGTCGCCATGCGCCACGTCCAGCAACTGCGCGCCATGCGCATCGAGTTCGCGCCGCAACAGGCCTTCCAGCGCGTAAGGCACGCGGCAAGACGCTGTGCAGTGCCGCGTGATGGGCACCTTCTCTGCTTTCAGCAGGGCCTGGGCCACGCTGTCGGTGTAGGCGCGCACCAGACCGCCTGCGCCCAGCTGCACGCCGCCGTAGTAGCGCACCACGGTGGCCAGCACGCCTTCGAGGTCCTGCCTGCGCAGCACTTCGAGCATGGGGCGTCCGGCGGTGCCGCTGGGTTCGCCGTCGTCCACTGCGGCCGATTGGCCACCCGCCAGCAAGGCCCAGCACACGTGGGTGGCCGTGGGGTGCTCGGCCCACAGGCGAGCGAGCACCTGCTGGGCTTCGGCGCGGTCGGCCACGGCCTGCACGCAGCCGATGAAGCGGCTCTTCTTGATGACCAGTTCGCTGTGAACCGGACTGGCCAGGCTCAGGGGCATGGCGGGACGTGCGGCAGCAAGGCCTTGGCGGCTTCGATGCGCAGGGCCAGGGGGACGCTGGTGTCGTTCATGACCTGATGCAGGAAGGTGTGCGGGTCCAGCGCTGGCCCGGTTGCCTGGGTGGGTTGGGCTGTGTCGGAGGCGCCCTGTGCTTGCACCCAGGTCTGCGCCTCAAGCCAGGCCTGGCGCGGAATGCTGCGCAAGCGCGACAGCAACTCGGCCTGGCCTTCGGGGCTGGGGGGCAGGTCCAGCCAGGGGGTGTCGGCGAACATCGGGGCCAGGTCAGGCGCCACGAAAGCGGACCATTGTTCCGCGTCGCCCTGTTGGGCTGGGATGGCCTCAGGCCAAGTGCAGGCGTCGGGGGTGGGCCAGGCGCTCAGGCGGGCGGCCGGCACGTGCGCCAAGCAGCGCCGCTGGAGTGCGACGAGGAAGGCGTGGCCTTCGGCCACAGGCACGGCCTCGGCCAGGGAAAACCACAGCTGGAAGCTGTCGGTGCCGGACACCGCGATGCCGGGTGCAGGCAAGCCACCTTCGGCTTGCACGGCCTGCCAGACGGACGACAAGGCGTCCCATGTGGCGGGCTGGCGCAGGCCCAGCACCAGCGTGCGGGTGCGGCCTTGGGCATCGATCAGCGTGGGCGACTCACCGGTGGCCGTTGTGGCATCGGCTGCGGGGTCGGCCGCGTACAGGCGCAGCCACTCGGCGTGCAGTCGGCTGGAAGAGCGCATGGCGGCTCAGTCCTCGTCGGGTTCCCAGTCACCGGCTTCTTCGAAGGTGCCGCCGGCTTCGACCTTCTGGAAGGCCGCGCCAATCGGGGCCTGCAGGAAAGGGACGATGGACGGGTCGCAGTTGGCGAGGATGTTCACGTCGTAGGCGCCCTGGTTCTTGGCGTTCTCCATGTAGGCATCGCTCTCGGTGCCAGCCAGGAAGCGCCAGCCGCTGTCGTTCTGGCCGATCGGGTCTTCGCGGTACATGAAGCGCACAGGCAGGCCGGCGACGGTGATCTTGTCGGTGGCGATGCAGGTGCCCAGGCCGGTGGCCAGTGGGCGGATGTCTTCAGCGGGGATGTGGAGCTTCTTGGTCATGGGGCAGCGTGCGGGAACGGGCGGTGCCCCGATTGTCCCCGACGCGGGGTGTCCCCGCGTGCCTCACGCGCCGCGCTTTGTGCGACGGTGCCGGGCCAGGCCCATGACGGCCAGGCCTGTGACCAGCAAGGCCACGGTTCCGGGTTCGGGCACAGGCGCGGCGGTGTAGCCACCGACGGCATCCACGTCCATCGAGAAGCTGGTGGACGCGTTGGAGACTTTCACGTAGTAGAAAGTGCCGGTGAAGGCGCCTGCGATGTCCAACTGGTTGGCCACCGAGTTGATTTGCCCCACAAAGGTGTAGTTGATGTTGTCGGCACTGACCGACAGGTTCACCACTTCGGTGGCGGTGTTGAAGACGTCCACCACGAACAGGTCGTTGCCCACGCCATCGATCAAGCCATTGGAAAATTTGACCACCAGCGAACCTTGCAGGGTGGGCGGATCGAACTTGTCACCGAGGAACTGACCGCCGCCATCCGGCGCGCCCACGACGATGCCCGAATTGAACGAAGTGGTGTTCAACGCGGAAACGAATGCGTCGGCGTAAATGGGGACTGCCGCTTGGGCGCTGGCCGAACCGAGGCACAGGCCGGCCAAGAGGGCCGAAGTAACGATTTGACGCATTTGTCGGGGGACGGACATGAACAACTCCTGAATGTGACATGCTCGGCGAGAGCTTATGCATGCAGTGTGCAGAGTTTGCGCCATCCATGCTACCCCTCGGTGACTTGAACCACACATTCCAGGTGGGTTGAACGGCTCATGTGGGGCCGGGGTCGTCGGTTTCTGGGGTGCGGGGTGCCTGGCGGATGGCCAGCGGGGTTTGTCCGGTCCAGCGGCGCACGGCGCGGTGCAGGGAGCTGGGTTCGGCGTAGGCGGCGCGCTGGGCGATGTCGGCCAGGGGCAGGGTGGTGTGGCGCAATTCGTGCAGCACCTGGTCCCGGCGCACTTGCTCGACGAGGTCTTTGAAGCTGAGGTGTTGCTCGGCCAGGCGGCGCTGCAACTGTCGCGGCGAGGCGCCCAGATCGGCCTCGACCTCGGGCGCGACGTCTTCCAGCAGGGGCAGGTGGCCGGCCTGCAGGCGCGCGGCGATGTGCTGGCGCAGCACCGTGGCCAGTCGGCTGCCGTCTTGCGCCTGTTGGGCCCATTGCTGGTCGGTCACGGCGCTCATGAGGCGGTGCATGTGCGGGTCGGCGTGCGGGTTGGGCAGGTTCAGCCAGGCGGCGGGCGCCAGTTCGCTGGCCACGTCGGCATCGAAGTGCAGGGGGCAGCCGAAATAGGCCTGCAGCGGCGCCGGGTCGGCCGGGGCGGGGCAGGGCAGCCAGACGGCGTCGAGCACCAGGTGGCGGCCCGACACCCAGCGCGCAAAGGCCAGGCGGGTGGCCAGGGCGAAGGTCCACAGCGCGGTG
>CAIQIL010000453.1 GCA_903871865.1 uncultured Burkholderiales bacterium | reverse complement strand
CGTGTTCATTACCGGTCACGGCGACGTGCCTATGGCCGTGAACACCATGAAGAAGGGTGCGATGGACTTCATCGAGAAGCCCTTCAAGGAAGATGCCCTGGTGGCCTTGGTCGAGCGCATGCTGGATCAGGCTCGTGCGGCCTTCTCGCACTCGCAAGAGGCCGCCAGCCGCGAAGCGCTGCTGTCGCGCCTGACCACGCGAGAAGCCCAGGTGCTCGAACGCATCGTGGCCGGGCGCCTGAACAAACAGATCGCAGACGATCTGGGCATCAGCATCAAGACGGTGGAGGCCCACCGCGCCAACGTGATGGAAAAGCTCAACGCCAACACCGTGGCCGACCTGCTCAAGATCGCCCTGGGTGCCAATGCCCCGGCCGGCGGCGCGCCGACCAAATAATCGGTTTGGGAGGTCGCGCAGGCGGCCTCACCGACATCCGGACCTCCCAAGGCCGCCTCACCCCCTGTGGCGGCCTTGTTCATTTGACTTCCTGAACCTCTGTTTTCTCCACGGAGCAGCCCATGACAGCCCAACTCATCGACGGCAACGCCCTGTCCAAACAACTGCGCGGCGAAGTCGCCACCCGAGCCGCCGCCCTGACGGCCAAGGGCATCAAGCCCGGCCTGGCCGTGATCCTCGTCGGCGACAACCCCGCCAGCCAGGTGTATGTGCGCAACAAGGTCAAGGCCTGTGAAGACAGCGGCCTGAACTCCGTGCTGGAAAAATACGAGGCCACCATGACCGAGGCCGACTTGCTGGCCCGGGTCGACGCGCTGAACAAGGACCCGGCCATCCACGGCATCTTGGTGCAACTGCCCCTGCCCAAGCACATCGACGACCACAAGGTGATCGAGGCCATCTCGCCGCTGAAAGACGTGGACGGCTTCCACGTGGCCAGCGCCGGCGCCTTGATGGTCGGTGAAGTCGGCTTCAAGGCCTGCACGCCCTACGGTTGCATGAAGATGCTCGAATCCATCGGCATGAAGGACCTGCGTGGCAAGCACGCGGTGGTGATCGGGCGCTCCAACATCGTTGGCAAACCCATGGCGATGATGCTGCTGGCCGCCAACGCCACCGTCACCGTCGCCCACAGCGGCACGGCCGACCTGGCCTTCCACACCCGCCAGGCCGACATCGTGGTCGCCGCCGTGGGCAAGCGCAATGTGCTGACGGCCGACATGGTCAAGCCGGGTGCCGTGGTCATCGACGTGGGCATGAACCGCGACGACGAAGGCAAGCTCTGCGGCGACGTGGACTTCGCTGGCGTGAAGGAAGTGGCAGGCCACATCACCCCCGTGCCGGGCGGGGTCGGGCCGATGACGATTACCATGTTGCTGGTCAACACCATGGAAGCGGCCGAACGTGCCGCTGCCGCAGCATGAGCACCAACCCCCTCCTCGACACCACCGGCCTGCCCCTGTTCGACCAGATCCAGCCGGCGCACGTCAGCCCGGCCATGGACGCGCTGCTGGCCGAGTCGGAAGCCGCCCTGGCCAAGGTCACCTCGCCCGACGTGGCGGCCGACTACGATGCGCTGTCCCTGCTGCTGGACGTGCCCACCGAGCGCCTGGGCCGTGCCTGGGGCGCCGTGGGGCACCTCAACGCCGTGGCCGACACGCCTGAGCTGCGCGCCGCCTTCAACGAGAACATCCCGCGCCTGACCGAGTTCTACACACGCCTGGGCGCCGACGAGCACCTGTACGCCAAGTACAAGGCCTTGAACCTGGCCGACCAAGCGGCAGATGCCGAGCGCAAGCTGCCTGCGGCCCGCCGCCGCGCCCTGGACAACGCCCTGCGCGGCTTCGTGCTGGGCGGCGCCGAATTGCAAGGCCAGGCCAAGCAGCGCTTCGCCGAGATCCAGGAGCTGCAGGCGGCCAAGTCGCAGGCCTTCTCCGAGCACGTGATGGACGCCACCGACGCCTTCTCGCACTTCGCCAGCACCGAAGAGCTGGCCGGTGTGCCGGACGATGTGCAGGCCGCCACCCGCGCGGCGGCCGAAGCTGACGGCAAAGAAGGCCACAAGCTCACCCTGCACATGCCCTGCTACCTGCCGGTCATGCAGTACGCCACGAACCGCGCGCTGCGCGAGGCGATGTACCGCGCCTACGCCACCCGCGCCAGCGAGTTGGGCGCCCCCGAGCGCGACAACACCGTGCTGATGCAGGAGATCGTCGCGCTGCGCCAGGAAGAGGCCCGCCTGCTGGGCTACGCCAACTTCGCCGACGTCTCCCTGGTGCCCAAGATGGCCCAATCGCACCAGCAGGTCACCGACTTCCTGCGCGACCTGGCCAAGCGCGCTCGCCCCTACGCCGAAAAAGACATGGCCGAGCTGCGCGACTTCGCCAAGACCGAGTGCGGCATCACCGACCTGCAAGCCTGGGACGTGGCCTTCGTGAGCGAGAAGCTCAAGGAAGCCCGCTACGCCTTCAGCGACCAGGAGGTCAAACAGTATTTCACCGAGCCGACCGTGCTCCAGGGCCTGTTCGGCCTGATCGAAAAGCTGTTCGACGTCACCATCTCGCCCGACACGGCGCCCGTGTGGCACGCGTCGGTGCGCTTCTTCCGCATCGAGCGCGCCGGCAAGCTGGTGGGCCAGTTTTACCTGGACCCCTACGCTCGCTCTGGCAAGCGCCCCGGCGCCTGGATGGACGACGTGCGCGGCCGCTGGGCCCGCCCTGACAACGGCCAGACGCAAACGCCCGTGGCCCACCTCGTGTGCAATTACGCCAAGGGCGTGGGCGACAAGCCCGCCCTGCTCACGCACGACGACGTCACCACCCTTTTCCACGAGTTCGGCCACGGCCTGCACCACATGCTCACGCAGGTCGATGACATCGGCGTGGCCGGCATCAGCGGTGTCGAATGGGACGCGGTCGAGCTGCCCAGCCAGTTCATGGAGAACTTCTGCTGGGAATGGGACGTGGTGCAGCAGCTGACCTCGCACGTGGACACCGGCGCCCACCTGCCGCGCGCCTTGTTCGACAAGATGGTCGCGGCCAAGAACTTCCAGAGCGGCATGCAGACGCTGCGCCAGATCGAGTTCTCGCTGTTCGACATGCGCCTGCACGCCGAGCCTGGCGCAGAGGCCGACATCCAGGCCCTGGTCGATGCCGTCCGCCAGGAAGTGGCCGTGAACATCCCGCCGGCCTTCAACCGCCTCCAGCACAGCTTCTCGCACATCTTCGCGGGCGGCTACGCGGCCGGCTACTACAGCTACAAGTGGGCCGAGGTGCTGTCGGCCGATGCCTACGCGGCCTTCGAAGAAGCCGCCACACCGCAGGCGGGCGTGCTCAACGCCGAGGTCGGCCGGCGCTACCGCGAAGCCATCCTGGAAGCCGGTGGCAGCCGCTCGGCCATGGAGAACTTCAAGGCCTTCCGCGGCCGCGAACCCAGCATCGACGCCCTGCTGCGCCACCAGGGCATGGCTTGAGCACACACCACCGGAGCCCGACCATGCGCCTGACCCCGTTGCGCCCTGAAACCGCCAACGCGCGCCGCGCCGGTGCGATCGCCCTGTTGGCCCTGCCCGCTTTGTTGGCAGGGTTGCTGGCCGGGTTGCTGGCTTCACTCAGCGGCCCGGCCTGGGCGCTGTACAAGGTCGTGGGGCCCGATGGCCGCGTCACCTACACCGACCGCGCGCCGGTGGACAAGCCTGCCAAGGCGATCAAGGCCAATGGCGCCAGCACCCCTGCCGACGCCCTGCCCTACGATCTGCAGAAGGTCGTCAGCCGCTTCCCGGTCACGCTCTACACGGGCAACAACTGCACGCCCTGCGACACCGCGCGCCAGTTGCTCAAGACACGCGGTGTGCCCTTCACCGAAAAAACCGTGACCAGCTCGGAAGACATCCGCCTGTTCCGCAGCCAGGAGGCCACGGACCAGCTGCCCACCGTGCGCATCGGCCAAAAGCAGCTCTCCGGCCTGCAACACAGCGACTGGAACGCCTACCTCGACGCCGCGGGTTACCCTGCGACCTCTGCCTTGCCGCCGGGCTACCAGCACAGCCCGGCCACACCGCTGGTGCCCATCGAACCCAAGCCCGGCAGCGCGCCCGGCGCTTCCGATGCCGCGCCTGGCTCCCCGACCACGCCCGTGGCCCCTGCCGGCAATACGCCGGCCGGCATCCGTTTCTGAAGTGAGCCTCCCCCTGCCCTCCCCCTCTGCCTCCTGCGCCCCCTTGTCCACCCAAGTCGCCATCGTCGGTGGCGGTCCCGCCGGCCTGATGGCCGCCGAGTTGCTGTCCCAGTCCGGCGTCCAAGTCGATTTGTTCGACACCAAGCCCTCGGTGGGCCGCAAATTCCTGTTGGCAGGCCGTGGCGGCCTCAACCTGACCCACTCCGAGCCCCTGCCGCGTTTTCAGACGCGTTTCGCCGAGCGCAGCGCGCTGTTGTCGCCGCTGCTGGAGGCCTTTGGCCCCGACGCCTTGCGCGCTTGGGCCCAGGGCCTGGGCATCGAGACCTTCGTGGGCAGCTCTGGCCGCGTCTTCCCCACAGACTTGAAAGCCGCGCCGCTGCTGCGCGCCTGGCT
>CAIQIL010000452.1 GCA_903871865.1 uncultured Burkholderiales bacterium | reverse complement strand
CGGCGCGCCGCGTGACCAACGTCTCCACCACCGAGAGCGCCGCTTACTTCCTGCGCACGCTGCAAGCACCCACCGCCTGTGCCAGCGGGCAGCCGCTGACGGTGTTGAGCGTGGAGGTGCGCAAGCTGGCCGATGACACGGTGTTCAACCTCAGCGACTGGACGGGCCTGCCGGCCTACCACGTGGACGCCATCTCGGGCGCGCTGACGTCGAACCCGTGCTGAGCCACAGGCTCAGTGGAGCGGCCCGGCCGGGTTGTCGAAGTCCAGCAGCACGCTGGCCTGCTCCAGCACCTTCCACAGGTGCGGGGGCATCTGCAGGATGCGTTCGGGCGTGCGCGCCTGGCGCACCCAGGCGCCGATTTCGTGGTGCTGGTCCGCGGTCAGCAGGTTCAGCGAGAGCATCTCGTCGAGCAGCATCATGGCAACCTCCTCGCGGTGGGGGCAGGCCGGTCCAGGGGCCTGGGTCTGCCCGGGTCGGTCCCGGGCCGGTGCTTGCGTGTCGTCACCACTGTCGCACAAAACCTGGCGCACGCCGGGGCGAAGTGGGCGCACTCTGCCCGCTTGATGCCGTGACTGCGGGGGGTGCACCGTCATGCGGCCGTCAAGCGCCACAGCGACGTGACCTCGCCCGAGCGCGCCGCGTGCAGCGGGTCGTCGCGGTCCTGGGCCTTGCCGTGGCGGGGGCGGATGTCCAGGCGCCCGGCCACCGCCAGGCCGGCGTCCGCGATCCAGCCCAGCAGCTGCTCGCGCGAGCGCAAGCCCAGGCGCTCGGCGAAGTCGGACATGACCAACCAGCCCTCGCCACCCGGCAGCAGGTGCGCGGCCAGGCCGGCCAGAAAACCCTTGAGCATGCGGCTGTCCGCGTCGTAGATGGCCTGCTCCACCGCCGAGCTGGCGTGGCCCGGCAACCAGGGCGGATTGCAGACGATGAGGGCCGATCGGCGGGGCGCGCCCTCGGTTGCAGGCGGCGGGAACAGGTCGGCCTGCAGCAGTGTGACGCGCCGGGCCAGGCCCAGGCGCTGGAGGTTGTCCTGCGCGCACGCCAGGGCGCGCGGCGCGAGCTCGGTGGCCAGCACGTGCGGCACACCACGGCGCACCAGCAGGGCCGCGATCACCCCGGTGCCCGCGCCGATGTCCCAGGCCTCGCCTTGCGGCCCCAGCGCGGTCAGGGCGGCGGGCAGGGGCGCGTCGCGGACCAGGTCGAGGTACTCGCCGCGCACCGGCGAAAACACGCCGTGGTGCGGGTGGACGCTGGCGCCCAGCGCCGGCACGGGCACGCCTTTCTTGCGCCACTCGTGCGCGCCGATCACGCCCTGCAGTTCGCGCAAGGCGGCGGCATACGGCTCACCTGGCTCACCTTGCACATCGGCCACGCCATGGGCTTCGGCACAGGCCAGGCGGGCGTCGGGCGCGCGGCGCAACGGGATGCCATGGTCGGCATCGAACGGGATCAGCAGCAGCCCCAGGATGCGGGCGCGCTCGGCCTGGGCCTTGCGGTGCAGGTGGAAGGTCTGGGTGATGTCGGTGGCGCGGGGGGCGCGCTGTGTGGCACGGTCAGCGGCGCGTTCCGCGGCCTTGTCCACGCGGCGCCCCAAGGCCTGCAGCATCTGGCGGGCCTGGTGGAAATCGCCCTGCCACAGCAGCGCCGTGCCCTCGCACACCAGGCGGTAGGCTGCATCGGCCGAGAGGGTGTCATCGGCCAACTG
>CAIQIL010000451.1 GCA_903871865.1 uncultured Burkholderiales bacterium | reverse complement strand
CTCACCGGCGTCGTCGGCCACCACGCCATGCACGATGGCCTCATAGCGTTTGTCGGCCAGACGCTGCTCGAAGGCCAGGCTGAGGGCGCGCTGCATGGCCGCGCCCCGGCCCATCACCAGCAGGCCCGAGGTGGCCATGTCCAGGCGGTGCACGATCAGCGCATCGGCCCAGCGCCGCTGGACGCGCAGGGCCAGGCAGTCCTGGCGATCGTCGCCCCGCCCGGGCACCGACAGCAGGCCGGCCGGCTTGTTGAGCACCACCATGGCCTCGTCCAGGTGCACCACGTCCAGGCCGGTGTCGGGCGGCGGGTGGTAGCCCATGCGCTCGGCAGGCACGGCTCACACCACCTTGCGCGCTGGCGCACCACCGTCACGGGCCGCGTAGCGGCGCGCCATGACCGCGCACACGAACAGCTGCAGCTGGTGGTAAAGCATGATCGGCAAAATCAACACGCCCATGGCCGCACTGCCCCCGAACAGCAGCTTGGCCATGGGCATGCCCGAGGCCAGCGTCTTCTTGGAGCCGCAGAACACCGCGACGATCTCGTCCTCCACCGACAGGCCCATCGCGCGGGCCATGCGCTTCGTGACCCACAGCATCGGGAAGAGGAACAAGGCCGCGCCGGCCATGGCCTCGGCCAGCAGCAGCGGCCCGTGGCGGGTCCACAGGCCATCGGCCACCGAATCGCTGAAAGCCGACCACACCAGCAGCACGATCACAGCGCGGTCGAACACCGTGGTGACAGGTTTGATGCGCGCGAACCAGGCCGACAACCAGGGCCGCAACAGGTGCCCGAACACGAAGGGCAGCAACAGCATCTGCGCGACCTTGAGCATGGTCTGGCCCACGTCCAGTGCCTGGCCGGCCGCGCGCAGGTCAGCGCCGATCACCAGGCTGACCAGCAGCGGCGTGATGAACACGCCCAGCAGCGTGGACAGGGTCGCGTTGACCACCGCTGCCGCCACGTGCCCACGCGCCAATGCCGTCATGGCCACCGAGGACGACACCGTGGACGGCAGCACCGCCAGGTAGAAAAAGCCCATCAGCAAATCGTGCGGCACGGACTTGCCCAGCACCCCGGCCCACAGCGCCCACCACAGCGGGAATAGCACATAGGTGCACAGCTGCACCAGCAGGTGCAAGCGCCATTGCGCCGCGCCTTTCTTCAGGCTGTCGGTGGACAGGCCCATGCCGTGCAGGAAAAACAGCAGGAAGACGCCGATGTCGGTCACGCGGCCCAGGTGCAGCACGCCCTCGCTGCGGCCCCAATCGGGCTGCAGGCTGGCCAGGGACACGGACGCCACCATGGCGATCAGGAACCAATCGGTGGCCCCGCGCACGCGGCGTCGCGGTGACTTCAAGGGGCGGGCAGGAGGGGAGAACAGCATCTGGGCTTGGCTCATGGGCGGTAAATTGGCGGGTGGCGGCACGCCGCCAGCCGAGGCCACATTGTCTCCGCTGGCGCACCCTGCCCGCTTGCTGCCAGAATGGCAACCACGCAGACACCCACGGAGTTCCAGCATGGCCCACCCTTTTGCCAAGACCGTCCAATCTTTCGAGACCGCCTCTGGCAAGTCCCTGAAGTTCTACTCCCTGCCCGCGCTGGCGAAGGTGCACCCGGCGGTCAAACGCCTGCCGGTGTCGATCCGCATCGTGCTGGAGTCGGTGCTGCGCAACTGCGATGGCCAGAAGGTCACGCCCGAGCACGTCGCTCAGTTGGCCAACTGGGCGCCGAAGGCCGAGCGCACGGACGAGATCCCCTTCGTGGTCTCGCGCGTGGTGCTGCAGGATTTCACCGGCGTGCCCCTGCTGGCCGACCTGGCCGCCATGCGCAACGTGGCGCAGTCGCTGGGCAAAGACGCCAAACGCATCGAGCCCCTGGTGCCCGTGGACCTGGTGGTGGACCACTCCGTGATGATCGACCACTACGGCGACAAGAAGGCGCTCGACCTGAACATGAAGCTGGAGTTCCAGCGCAACGCCGAACGCTACGAGTTCATGAAGTGGGGCATGCAGGCCTTCGACACCTTCGGCGTCGTGCCCCCGGGTTTCGGCATCGTCCACCAGGTCAACCTGGAGTACCTGGCGCGCGGCATCCACAAGATGAAGGATGCCAACGGTGACACCATCGCCTACCCCGACACCCTGGTCGGCACCGACAGCCACACCACCATGATCAACGGCATCGGCGTGGTCGGCTGGGGCGTGGGCGGCATCGAGGCCGAAGCCGGCATGCTGGGCCAGCCCGTTTATTTCCTGACGCCCGATGTGGTTGGCTTCGAGCTGACCGGCAAGCTGCGCGAAGGCGTCACCGCCACCGACCTGGTGCTGACCATCACCGAGCGCCTGCGCAAGGAAAAGGTCGTGGGCAAGTTCGTCGAGTTCTTCGGCGAAGGCACGGCCGCGCTGACCCTGCCCGACCGCGCAACACTAGCCAACATGGCGCCGGAATACGGCGCGACCATGGGCTATTTTCCGGTCGATGCGACAACGGTTGAATACTTCCGCACCACCGGTCGAGAGCCGGCACAGGTCGAGGCGATCGAAGCTTAGTACACGGCGCAGGGCCTGTTCGGCATGCCGAAACCCGGCGACATCGATT
>CAIQIL010000450.1 GCA_903871865.1 uncultured Burkholderiales bacterium | reverse complement strand
GGACCGTCAGGGCAACGCCCTGTCCTGGGCTTCGTCGGGTGGTCAGGGTTTCAAGGGCTCGCGCAAGTCCACCCCCTTCGCTGCCCAGGTGGCTGCCGAAGTGGCTGGCCGCGCGGCTCAAGAGCAAGGCATCAAGAACCTGGACGTCGAGATCAAGGGCCCCGGTCCTGGTCGCGAGTCTTCGGTTCGCGCCCTGGCGTCGCTGGGCATCCGGATCAACTCGATCTCGGACGTGACCCCGGTGCCGCACAACGGTTGCCGTCCTCAGAAGCGTCGCCGCATCTGATGTGAGGGTGGGCGGGCTGCAAGGCCTGCCTGCATCTGGTGCCGTCAGCGCTTGCGCGGGCGGTGCAAACCAGGCTGTTTTTCCGAGTCACCCGACGGGGTTTCTGGAAAAGCAGCTTTTCTTGCTATACTGGCAAGTTCTCCGAATGGCCAACCGCTTTGTGCTTTGTCACACGGCGGTTTGCTTGTTTCTCGAAGCCCACCGTCTGGATGACCGCGTCAGCCAGACTCGCGCCGCGCCCGCCTTTCCGACGGGGCGACGTCAGATCTAACAAGGACACGAAACGTGGCACGTTACCTCGGACCCAAGGCCAAACTGGCCCGCCGCGAAGGCACCGACCTTTTCCTCAAGAGCGCCCGCCGCCCCATCAGCGACAAGGCCAAGTTCGACACCAAGCCCGGTCAGCATGGCCGCACCTCTGGTTCGCGCACCTCTGACTTTGGCCTGCAACTGCGTGAAAAGCAGAAGGTCAAGCGCATGTACGGCGTGCTGGAAAAGCAATTCCGCCGCTACTTCGCCGAAGCCGAGCGCCGCAAGGGCAACACCGGCTCGAACCTGCTGGTGCTGCTGGAATCGCGCCTGGACAACGTCGTCTACCGCATGGGCTTCGCCTCGACCCGCGCCGAAGCGCGTCAGCTGGTCGGCCACAAGGGCGTGGTCGTGAACGGCCAGGTCGTGAACATCCCGTCTTTCCTGGTGAAGACCGGTGACGTGGTGGCCGTGCGTGAAAAGGCCAAGAAGCAAGTCCGCGTCCTGGAAGCCTACAAGCTGGCCGAGTCCATCGGTCTGCCGGGCTGGGTCGCTGTGGACGGCACCAAGCTGGAAGGTGTCTTCAAGAAGAGCCCTGACCGCGACGAATTCGGCTCCGACATCAACGAATCGCTGATCGTCGAACTGTATTCGCGTTGATGTCTCTCATGGCTGCGCGGCACGGTCCTTCGGAACGTGCGGCGTGGCCTTGTGCCGTTTGGCTTTCGGGTCGAGCGGCATGTGTTTTTCGCGCCGAGGCATCCGCCTCGGTTGGTCCAGCAGCCTTATCGGTGTAACGAGCCGAGGGTAATGACAGGAAGACCTCATGCAAACGAATTTGCTGAAACCCAAAGCCATCCAGGTGGAGCCGCTCGGCGGTCACCGCGCCAAGGTCACGCTCGAACCGTTTGAGCGTGGCTATGGCCACACCCTCGGCAACGCGCTGCGCCGCGTGCTGCTGTCGTCGATGGTCGGTTTCGCACCCACGGAAGTCACCATCGCCGGCGTGCTGCACGAGTACTCGGCCATCGATGGCGTGCAAGAAGACGTCGTTCACATCATGCTGAACCTCAAGGGCGTGGTGTTCCGTCTGCACAACCGTGACGAAGTCACCCTGGTGCTGCGCAAGGATGGCGAAGGCCCCGTGACCGCGGCCGACATCCAGACGCCCCACGACATCGAGATCGTCAACCCGAACCACGTCATTGCGCATCTGTCTGCCGGCGGCAAGCTGGACATGCAGATCAAGGTGGAAAAGGGCCGCGGTTACGTGCCTGGCAACATCCGCCGCTATGGCGAAGAGTCGAGCAAGGCCATCGGCCGCATCGTGCTGGACGCTTCGTTCTCGCCGGTTCGCCGCGTGAGCTACACGGTCGAAAGCGCCCGTGTGGAACAGCGCACCGACCTGGACAAGCTGGTCATGGAGATCGAAACCAACGGCGCCATCTCGCCCGAGGAAGCGATCCGTGCTTCGGCCAAGATCCTGGTGGAGCAGCTGGCTGTGTTCGCGCAGCTGGAAGGCAGCGAGATCGCCGCTTTCGATGCGCCGGCCAAGTCTGCCCAGCACTTCGATCCGATCCTGCTGCGCCCGGTGGACGAGCTCGACCTCACCGTTCGCTCGGCCAACTGCCTCAAGGCCGAGAACATCTACTACATCGGCGACCTCATCCAGCGCACCGAGACCGAGCTGCTCAAGACCCCGAACCTGGGTCGCAAGTCGCTCAACGAGATCAAGGAAGTGCTGGCGTCGCGTGGTCTGGCCCTGGGCTCGCGCCTGGAAGCCTGGCCGCCCCAAGGTCTGGACAAGCGTTGATTTTTTGAAAGTGCATGGCACCTGTCATCAGGGCCATGCGGTGCAACCGGCGGTACCTTGAACCGGCCGTCGGATTTGATAAGGAAAGGAAAGCACCATGCGTCACGGAAATGGACTC
>CAIQIL010000449.1 GCA_903871865.1 uncultured Burkholderiales bacterium | reverse complement strand
TGCCTGAACGTGGACGGCGGCTACCTGTTGGCCTGAGGCGTCGTCCCAAGGGGCGTTGGCGCGGCTTCCCACTGCGCCACCACCTCCTGCGCCAGCGCGGCCACCGACAGCGGCGCGCAGCCCTCGGCCTTGTTGCTGATGGACACGTGCGCCGACAGGCCGGCCCGGGCCGTGGCCACGATGACACGCGCCAGGGTGTGCCGCGTTTGCGGGTCGGCGTCCTGGATGTGGTCGAAGGGCGCATACAGGGTGCGCGCCGTTTCGTAGCCCTGCGCGCCGTGCTTGCGGTGCAGGTTCCAGCGGCACACCAGCGGGCTGGGCCACAGGCTGCGCAGCATGGGCAGCTGGTCTTCGATGGGCGGCATGCGGGCGTGTAAACCCAGGCAGTAGCCGTGGCCGCTCTGGCGGAGCACTTGGGCCAGGTCTGGGCCGAGCACGGCGTGGTCGCGCAACTACACAGCGATGGTGGCGCCAGGGATGGCGTCCTGGATGCGGGGCAGCCGGTCGAGCAAGCGCGCCAGGTGGGCCATCAAGGACCGCGGTTGGCGCAGCCAGTCCGGGGGCAGGGGGCTGATCTGGAACACCAGCGCACCCACCTTGGGGCCCAGGCCCTGCATGGCGGGCTCGATGAATTCTCGCAGCGCCAGGTCGGGGTCCAGGAACAGCGGGTTGTGGCCTTTGCCGCGGCCTGCGTCGTCGCGGATCAGGGCGTCGCTGACCGAGGCTGGCGCCTTGACGATGAAGCGGAAATCATCGGGCACCTGCGCCGCATGGCTGGCGTACTGGGCCACGGTGAGCGGCTGGTAGAACGAGCGGTCGACGCTGACCGTGCGCAGCAAAGGGTGCCGGCTGTAGGCGGTCAGCCCGTCTTTGGACAGGCAGCGTTCGCTGAGCTCCTCGGCCCACACCAGACCCTGCCAGCCCGGATAGGTCCAGGACGATGTGCCCAGGCGCACCAGGGCAGGCAGACGCGCGGCCAGGTCGGTGTGCTCGGGCAACGTGGGGGCTGCGGCGATCTGGCCGGCTGGCCGGGAGGGGCGAGAGGGGCGTGTGGGTGTCCCTGCGGAGGCTGCCTTGGCCTGTTGCTGCGGTGTGAGGGGAGGTGTGGGCGGCTCGCCGAACAGGTCGTCTTGCATGTTCGGCCGCCCCGCGCAAGCTCACTTCACCAGCCGGTTGAGCTCGTCGGCGTTGAAAGCTTCGGTGATCTGGGCGTCGGTGGGCATGCAGTCGCGGCCCAGTTCGCTTTGCGCACAGGCGGCGAGCTTCTCGACCGCTTGCCACAGCAGCGCGATCTGGTGCTCGTGGCCCGAGGCGTGGTCGATCAAGCCTTTGAGGGCCTGCGACAGCGGGTCGTCGCCCTCGGTCACGCCGTAAGCGGAGAAACCCATGCGCGCGGCCAGGGCCGCGCGCTCGGCCTGCTTGGGGTCCAGCACCTGGGCCTTGGCCACGATGATGCGCGCCGGGTTGCCCACGGCCGTGGCATTCGCCGGCACGGGTTTGGTGACCACGGCGTTGGAGCCCACGCGCGCGCCATCGCCCACGGTGAAGCCGCCCAGCACCTGCGCATTGGCGCCCACGATCACGCCCTTGCCGAGCGTGGGGTGGCGCTTGGCGCCTTTGGACAGCGAGGTGCCGCCCAGGGTCACGCCCTGATAGATGGTGCAGTCGTCGCCGATCTCGGCGGTTTCGCCCACCACCACGCCCATGCCGTGGTCGATGAAGACGCGCCGGCCCACTTGGGCGCCGGGGTGGATCTCGATGCCCGTGAAGAAACGCGCCCAGTGCGAAACCCAGCGTCCCAGCCACTTCAGCCCGTGCGTCCAGCACCAGTGCGCGCAGCGGTGCATGGCCAGGGCGTGGAGACCGGGGTAGCAGGT
>CAIQIL010000448.1 GCA_903871865.1 uncultured Burkholderiales bacterium | reverse complement strand
TGCTTGTGCTTGTGCTTGTGCATGTGCATTTGCATCGCCTTGCAGCACCTGGCCTCGGGCCTTGTCAGCCGCTGCGTGATCGGCCTGGCCGTCCAGCTGCAGCGCCGAGACCGAGAGGTACTGGCTGCGCACCGCCCGGATGGCGCGCGACGACAGGCTCTCCAAAGCGATGTGGGCGTCGAGGATTTCGCCCGAGCGTGGGTCCACATGGCTGGGCCCGATGGCGCCGAATGCCGGCTGCGCGTTCGTCATCCAGCGGATGGAGGCGTGGCCGGTTTGCAGGGTGTCGAAGGCCTGATCGGTCGGTGGCGTGCGCACCTCGATGGCGTTTTGGAAGCCAATGGCTTCGAAGGCCTGGTTCCAGGCCAGCACGCCTTCGGTGATGGTCGCGCGGTAGGCCTCCGGGAGGGTGGGGTCCAGCCAGAAGACGATGGGCTGCACCGGCGCGGACAGGCGCGCGCTGGGGTCCTTCTTCTCCAGCCGCCAGCGGTTGATGAACTGCTGGCGTGGGGTGCGGGCCAGGTCGTCGGTGAAGTCAGCCACCGAGCTGGTGAAGTAGCCCACGCGCTGATCGGCCTTGCGGCGAACCATGGGCTGCTCGGGCAGAGGCGTCAAGGTGTAGTGCACGGTGACGAACAGGCTGCGCGGGTCGGGCACCGCTGCAGGCACGGTGGAGACCGGTGCTCCGGGCGGTGCACCGGGCGTGGGCACAGCGATGCTGGCCGTGGCGAAATGCTGCACCACCTCGAACACCGCGGCGTTGTCGCTGCTGCGGGCCTGGTTCACGGTGGACTGTCGGGCGTCGAAGCCGTAGCTCTGCCGGTAGCTGCGCTGCAGCTGCAAGGCCATGCCCAGCACATCGTTGAGCCACAGCGCCGAGGCGTCGATGAGCACCGCACCCGTCTTGGCATCGGGCGCACTGGCCAGCGGCACCGCCGCCAGCAGGCTGGGCGAGAACGCCGCCTGCACGGCCTTGGCCTGCGGTGTGCCACTGGCTGCGGTGTAGGCCGAGTTGACGGCCACCAGCTGCACCTGTTGCTGCACCTTGCGGAACTCCACCCACTGCGGGCGGCCCACCTGGGCATAGCGGCTTTGCATCAGTCCGCCCAACACCCCGGCCTCGCCAATGCCGGTGGCCAGCTTGGGCGACAGGAACAGGGGCTTGTTCAACACCTGTGGCGACAGCTCGATCCAGAGCTTGTCCTGGCGCTTCCAGATCGGCAGCAAGCCGGCCTGCCGCTCTGCGCCCTTGATGACGACATCGAAGGGCGGGGCCTGGCTTGCCTGACCCGCACCTGGCGCAACACCGATGGCGCCTGCCCCTGGGGGCGTGCCGCTGGTGGATGCGGTGCTGGGCGGCGACAGGCTGCTGCATGCCTGCAGGGCCAGGGCGCAGCTGCAGGCCAGGATCGTCAGATGGATGGGACGTGCGGTGCGCTCACGCCAGCGCAGGAACGAAAACGGGCTCATGCCTCGGAACATACCATCGCGGCCCCATGCGCAGAGGCGCGCGCGCCCATGAAAAAACCCGGCTGACGCGAGGCGCATCAGCCGGGCTGCTGTGGCGGAGGTGGCCCTTGTGTGAGCCACCGCCAGCCATCACTGCGGTGGCTTGGGGAACCAGTCCGCGATGGCCTTGAGCTCGGGGAAGTCGTGCACCGCCAGCGGTGCGTACGACACCACCGCCAGGCCGATGGTCATCACCACCAAGGGCAGGATCCAGCGCTCATAGCGACGGTAGAAGCCCAGGTGCTTGACCTCGCTGTCGGCCAGCGTGACCTCTTCCTCGCCAATCACCTGGCGGGTGAGCAGCTGGTTGATGGCCACCGGGGGCAGCAGGTAGCCCAGTTCGAAGGCCACCAGCACCATCATCCAGAAGTGCAGCGGGTCGATGTTGTTGGCGTAGGCGATCGGGGCCAGCGTGCCCGACACCAGCACCACGGCGCCGAACGGGTCCATGATCATGCCCAGCAGCACCTTGGTGACGACCAGGAAGGTCATCGCGGTCCAGTGGTTCTCGAAGACCTTGGGGAAGAAGCCCATGAGTTCCGAGCGCTCGATCACGCCACCCATGGCCAGCGACAGCGTCATCAGGCTCAACAGGGCGCCGATGTGGCCAATGGTCTCGTTGGTCGCGTAGCGGATCGACTTCTCCACACCATCCTGGCGGTGGCTGGCGTAGTCCGGCGTCAGCTCGGCCTTGCCTTTGTTGGTCATCTTGTCGTAGACGAGGATGATCAGCAGGATGACCGGCATGATGGTCGGGGCGGTGATCTCGTTGAGCTTGGTTTCCAGCAGGAACTCGTACAGCCACACCACCACCGCCACCACGATGAGGTAGGGGATGGTCGGCACGATCTGGCGCAGCATCGCGGGAATGGCCACCAGCGGCGACTCGATGTTGGCCTTCTGGGTGCGCAGCATCTGCGAGGCCAGGAAGAACAGCGTCGAGGTCAGCAGGAAGACGTAGAAGCCCCAGTGGTACAGGCCCGAGGTCGTCACCTGCTTGTTCAGCGCGGCGATCAGCACCACCAGCAAGCAGGGACGCAACACCACGCCCAGCGAGCCCGACATGGCGGTGGCGGCCAGCGCGAACTGGCGCGAACCGCCCGAGGCACGCACCTCGTGGTAAATGATGCCGCCTGCAGCGATCACGAACACGCCCGAAGCACCGGTGTAGGCCGTGGCCCAGGCCGCTGCGATCAGGATGATGTAGGTGAGCATCTGGGGCGACAGGCTCCAGGGGCGCAGGATGTTCATGAACAGGTCCACGATGCGGCTCTGCTTGAGCAGCATGCCCGACCAGATGAACAAGCCCAGGTTCATGAAGATGCTGGGCAGTTCCATCAACTGGTTGATGTAGATCGCCAGGCCGGCATCGTGGCCCTTGATCAGGAAGTACACGCCAGCGATGGTGGCCATCTGGGCGTACAGCGGGATCGACAGCAAGGCACCCGTCCAGTCACCTTCCCCGAAAGTGGACTTCACCGGCATGAGCACCCGCTTGAGGTTGATCAGCAGCAGGGTGGCAAACAGCGCCATCCAGATGTAGTGCAGCAGCGGGTGCTCCACCGGCACGCCCGAGCCATTGAGGATCTGGTAATAACGCACCGTCGAGTACAGCAGCAAGCCGGACGACACCACCTGCGAGGCCGACTGCAGCAGGTAGTCCTTGGTGTAGTGGCCCGGTCGGATGCCGATGTGGTGGAAACCCAGCGTGGTGGTGACGGCAGCGATCGCCACCATCAGCAGCAGGATCAGCGAGCGGTTGTCCGTGCCGATCTGGAACAGGCCGAAGAAGCTGGTTTCCAGCGTGCGGTAAGCCTTGACCTGCGGCGTTTGATGCTGCACGACCTTCTCGTAAAGGCTGTGCTTCATCTGGCAGATCTGCTGCGCCTGCTCGATGGACTTGCGCACCACGGCCGGGTCACCGGCCTTCTGGTCGCCGAACAGGTCGTCGATGTCGTCGCCATCGGCCTTGGCCGGTGCGGCCGCAGACTGTTTGGCCACTTCGGCATCGATGTTGATGTTGGGATTGCACTCTGGCTTGGACGGCTCGGCGCGCAGCATGAAGTACTGCACTTGTGCCGGCGGGTCACCGAACATGGACTCACCCAGCTTGAGCAACTGGCCGTGGACCATTTCACCGGTGCCGATGATCAGGGTCAGCAGCAGCAGGGCGAAGACAGGAAGACTGGAGAACCATTCGGAGAAGGTCCGGCCCAGGATCTGGCGGGAGGGAGGGGTGTTCATGGGGCGTCAGGGAACAGGATGCCTGGGCAGGCAAGCCTTCAGGAGAGGGGGCCTTGGGGTGGCCGAGCAGGAGGGCAGAGAACCACCCCCTGCGGCGTCAGGAGATCACTTCCAGTCTTCTTCCGACTTGGTCGCGCATTCCGGGTCGCCCGGGTTCACGCTGCAGCGGATCTTCTTGATGACCTTCAGGCCGCGCTTGTCGTACAGGCCTTTCTGGGCGATGTCGATGCGCGATTCGCGCAACATCAGCGTGTACTTGTAGGAGTTCTCCGGGCTCAGGTCCATCCAGGTGCCGGGGGGCACGCTGGCATCGGCCTGGCGGATCAGCTGCATCGCGCGGTCGAACTGGCCCAGCCAGTACTGACGCGAATGTTCGCCGAAGCCGTCGGGGAACTTCGGTTTGTTGAGGATGACCTGGTAGGTCAGGATCAGGATGGGAAAGCGCGCGATCGCGCCGTTCTTGCCGATGCCCTTGTACAGTTCCAGCGGCTTGTAGGCCATGGTCGGCGCAGCGATCATGTCCACCGTGCCGTTGTTGAACTTGGTCGAGAAGTTGGTGATGTCGGCCGACACCGGCTGCGCGCCGATGCGCTGGATCATCACGGCCTGGGCCTTGTCGTAGTCGAACGAAGCGATGCGCTTGCCGGCCAGGGCTTCGACGGTGTTGATCTTGCGGTCGTTGACCACCGGATAGGCCGCACCCAAGGGGATGATGCCGCCGACTTCGTAGTTGCCTTCGACCATCAGCTTGGCAGCTTGCGGGGCGGTGTAGGTCTGGATGACCTTGCGCACGACCTCGTAGCTGTCGGCGATGTCGATCTTGCCGTCCTTGACGATGGTGGTGGCGCCCAAGGTGTCGATGGAGCCGGCCACGGCGTTGAACTGGCGGGTGCGGAAGGCGGTGGCGATCAGGCCGTCGCACTGACCAGTGCGGAAGTCTTCCGAGGCGACGCGTTCGTCTGTGTAGCCCTTGAGCTCGACCGTGGCACCGTGCTTCTGCATGGCGACCACATAGTCCTTGGCCATGTTGAAGAGGTCGCCGGACGTGCCCAGCAAGTCATACACACACACCTTTTGGCCTGCCTGCGCTGTGGCAGCGAGCCCCGTCGAAATCAGCACAGCGGTGCCGATCTTGCCCATCGTATTGACCAACTTCATGAAGTCTCCTCGGTGCAAAAAACACAAGGGCCTTGACGTGCAAGAGCCCTCGGCTGTGCCAACTGGTGTGGCGGTTCTCATGACCGCCAAAGCGATCTGGAACTTCTTGTTGTAACTATATCTGGATACGTGTGTCCTCAGGTAAACCCTCTACCACACAAGCGGGGGAAGGGAATTCCCGAATCTGGATGGCGGGGATGTCTGGTGACAGTGCCCCCGCCAGCGGGGATCATTTCAGGAAGCTGTCGGCGTCGATGTCGGCGCCAGCCTTGTCGTCCCAGAACTTGCCCAGCGAATTGATGGGGGTGCGGGTGCCGGTGGCCTGGGTCCACATGCGGTCAGAGATGTTCTGCAGCTGGGCCTGGGCGATGGCGTCGATCAGGCGGTAGTCCTTGTTGACCTTGAAGTCCTTGGCGGTGCCGAAGCGCTTGATGACCTCGCGCAGGCGGGGCTGGTCGTCGGACGACTGGGCGGCCACGGCGGCCATCACGTGGGGCAGGCGCACGCCCTTGGCTTCGGCCAGGGTCATGTTGGCGTCGAAGGTGCCCTTGACGTCCTTGCCGTCGGCACCGCCGGGGATGATGCTCCAGACCACGGCGCGCGCGGCCTGCGGGGTGCCCCACCACTTGGCGTTGTCCAGGCAACCCATGGCGCGCTCGACCAGCGGCGCGGTGTCGGTGGGCACGCCCACGGTCTGTTGGGCGGCGATGTCGTTCTGCATGGCTTGCAGGCCGGCCACCGAGCCCAGCAGGTAGACCATTTCGTCGAAGTCACGCTTGAAGGCCGGGCAGTTGGTGCCGTACTTGAAGAAGTACTTCTGCTCCAGCTTGGTCTTCATGCGCATGAAGGCGGTGTACTGGCGGTCGGCGGACAGGGCCAGCAGGCGCTTCTGGGCGATGCGGGCGTCCAGGGCCTCGTCGGAGCGCTTCTCGCGCGAGGCGCGCAGGTAGCGCATTTCTTCATTCAGCGCCTGGTTCTCGGAGCACACACCGGCCGAAGACAGCAGCACGGTTTCCATCAGCGACGGGTCACCGTAGAAGTTGCGGGCCGCGCCCACCAGCGGGGTGTTGACGGTGGCGAAGCCGCACACCATGTCGACGTCACCGATCTGCAGCGTGGGCGGCGTGAAGCCGTCCTCCAGGATGGAGAGGGTGGTGCCGCTCACGTTCGATTCGATCAAGGCGCAGCCGCCCATGGCCAGGGCCGAAGCGGCCAGTGCGGTGGCGGTGAGCAGGCGTGTCATCCGAGCGATCATCTAGTGTCTCCAGCAAGAATCGTGTTTGTGTGTGGGGTGCGGCTTGCACCCAAGGTGCTCGGGAAATTCTATCTGGGCCCACCTGCGCCACCCGGGTGTCCCCATTAGGGATAGCCCCCGAAGTGACCGATTGTGGGCCCGCCGTTTTCGGGGGGCAGCCCTCCTTGGGGTGACCTTGTCAGAAAAAAGCCCGCTGACAGCGGGCTTGGGTGGGGAGGCTGTGAGGCCTGAGCGAGATCAGCGGATCGGCTTGAAGCGCACGCGCTTCGGGCGCGCGCCTTCTTCGCCGAGGCGCTTCCTCTTGTCGGCTTCGTACTCCTGGTAGTTGCCGTCGAAGAAGAACCACTGCGAGTCGCCTTCGCACGCCAGGATGTGGGTGCAGATGCGGTCGAGGAACCAGCGGTCGTGGGAGATGATCATGGCCGAGCCTGCGAACTCCAGCAGGGCGTCTTCCAGCGCGCGCAGGGTTTCGACGTCCAAGTCGTTCGAGGGTTCGTCGAGCATCAGCACGTTGCCGCCCTGGGCCAGGGTCTTGGCCAAGTGCAGGCGACCGCGTTCACCACCCGACAGGTTGCCCACCAGCTTTTGCTGGTCGTTGCCCTTGAAGTTGAAGCGGCCGATGTAGGCGCGCGAGGGCATCACGAACTTGCCGACGATGATGTTGTCCAGGCCGCCGGAAACGTCCTGCCACACGGTTTTGTCGGCGGCCAGACCTTCGCGGCTCTGGTCCACGAACGCCAGCTGCGCGGTCTTGCCGATGACGACTTCGCCGCTGTCCGGTGTCTCGACACCCTGGATCATGCGGAACAGCGTCGATTTGCCGGCACCGTTCGGGCCGATGATGCCGACGATGGCGCCTGCGGGCACCTTGAAGCTCAGGTTGTCGATCAGGCAGCGGTCACCGAAGGACTTGGTGACGTTCTTGAACTCGATGACTTCGTTGCCCAGGCGTTCTGCCACGGGGATGAAGATCTCGTTCGTCTCGTTGCGCTTTTGGTACTCGACGTCGCTCAGCTCTTCGAAGCGGGCCAGGCGCGCCTTGCTCTTGGCCTGGCGGCCCTTGGCGTTCTTGCGCACCCATTCCAGTTCGACCTTCAGGGCCTTGGCGCGGGCGTCTTCGGTTTTTTGTTCCTGCTCCAGGCGCTTGCCCTTGGCGTCCAGCCAGTCGGAGTAGTTGCCCTTGTATGGGTGGCCGGCGCCGCGGTCGAGTTCGAGGATCCACTCGGCGGCGTTGTCCAGGAAATAGCGATCGTGGGTGATGGCCACCACGGTGCCCGAGAAGCGGCTGAGGAACTGCTCCAGCCAGTCCACCGATTCGGCATCCAAGTGGTTGGTGGGTTCGTCGAGCAGCAGCATGTCGGGCTTGGACAGCAGCAAGCGGCACAGCGCCACGCGGCGCTTCTCACCGCCGGAGAGGTTGCCGATCACGGCGTCCCAGGCAGGCAAGCGCAGGGCGTCGGCGGCCAGCTCCAGTTGCAAGTCGGTGTTTTCGGAGCCACCAGCGGCGATGATGGCTTCCAGCTCGCCTTGTTCGGCGGCCAGGGCATCGAAGTCAGCGTCTTCTTCGGCGTAAGCGGCATAGACCTCGTCCAGGCGCTTCTTGGCAGCCAGCACGCCGCCGATGCCCTCTTCCACGG
>CAIQIL010000447.1 GCA_903871865.1 uncultured Burkholderiales bacterium | reverse complement strand
CCTGGAAATCACGGCCACCAGCGACAACGGCCGCGCCCTGGACTACCGCCTGAGCGACAAGGGCCGCGACCTGCTGCCCGTCATCGTGGCCTTGGCCCAGTGGGGTGACCGCCATGCGCCTGCGCCCGAAGGCCCGCCCGTGCGCATCGTGGAGCGCCGCAACGGGCGCGAGGTCGCTCCCCTGGTGTTGCGCTCATCCGCCACCGGGCGCGCACTGAACTCGAAAGACGTGACCGTGACCGAAGGCCCCGGCGCCGGCCCCGCCGAGCAGGCGCGCTTCGACGCCATCCGGGCCAGGCTCGCGCGCAAGGCCTGAAACGGCGCCCGCCAGCCGGGCACCGCTCACTTCCAGTTGCCGTCCTTCAGCCCCGTGATCTTGTTGAACACGGGTTGGCCGGGCAGGTGGTCCAGGCGGTCGGCCACGAAGTAGCCAAAGCGCTCGAACTGGAACTTCTGGTCGGGCAACGCGGCGGCCAGCGAGGGCTCGACGTAGGCCGTCACGACCTTCTTGCTGTCGGGGTTGAGGCTGGCCTGGAAGTCCTTGCCGCCGGCATCGGGCTGCGGGTCGGTGAAGAGGCGGTCGAAGAGGCGCACTTCGGCGGCCACGCCGTCGGCGGCGCCCACCCAGGTGATGGCGGCCTTGACCTTGACGCTGTCGGCGCCCGGGGTGCCGCTCTTGGTGTCGGGCACGACGGTGGCTTGCACCTCGGTGACGCGGCCATCGGCGTCCTTGCTGCAGCCGGTGCACTCGATGACGTAGCCGCCCTTCAGACGCACCTTGTTGCCAGGGAAGAGGCGCTTGTAGCCCTTGGGCGGCACCTCTTCGAAGTCCTCGCGCTCGATCCAGACCTCGCGGCCCAGCGTGAGGTGGCGCACGGGCGACTCGGTGCCCTCCGGGGGATGCGGCAAGGCCGGCAGCGCGCAAGGCTCCAGGTGGCTGGCGCCGCCCTGATCGGCGAACACCTCGGCCCAGTTGCTCAGCACCAGCTTGACCGGGTCGAGCACGGCCATGCCGCGGTGGGCCTTGCTTTCGAGGTCGTCGCGCAGGGCGATGTCCAGGGTGCTGTAGTCGATCCAGCTGTCGGACTTGGTCACGCCGATGCGCTCGCAGAACAGCTGGATGGCCTCGGGCGTGTAGCCGCGGCGGCGCAGGCCCACGATGGTGGGCATGCGCGGGTCGTCCCAGCCCTCGACCACGCCCTCATCGACCAGGGCCTTGAGCTTGCGCTTGGAGGTGATGACGTAGGTGAGGTTCAGGCGGGCGAACTCGTACTGCTTGGGCGTGGGTTGGGCCAGCAGACCGAGCTCGGCCAGGCGGTCGAGCAACCAGTCGTAGAAGGGGCGCTGGTCTTCGAACTCGAGCGTGCAGATGGAGTGGGTGATCTGCTCCAGCGCGTCTTCGATCGGGTGGGCGAAGGTGTACATCGGGTAGATGCACCAGGTGTCGCCCGTGTTGTGGTGGGTGGCGCGGCGGATGCGGTAGATGGCCGGGTCCCGCAGGTTGATGTTCGGGCTGGCCATGTCGATCTTGGCGCGCAGCACCATCGCACCGTCCGGGTGCTTGCCGTCGCGCATCTCGCGGAAACGCGCGAGGTTCTCGTCCGGCGTGCGGCTGCGGAAAGGGCTGTCGGTGCCCGGCGTGGTGAAGTCGCCGCGCTTGGCGCGCATCTCTTCCGGCGTCTGTTCATCGACATAGGCCAGGCCGGCCGTGACCAGCGCTTCGGCTGCGCGGTACATGAAGTCGAAGTAATTGCTGG
>CAIQIL010000446.1 GCA_903871865.1 uncultured Burkholderiales bacterium | reverse complement strand
CTTCATGCCGGCTTCAAAGCCGCCGCCCTGGACCATGAAGCCCTTGATGACGCGGTGGAAGACGGTGCCGTCGTAGTGGCCGGCGTTGACGTACTCCAGGAAGTTGGCGACGGTCACGGGCGCCTTGGCGTCGTCCAGTTCCAGTCGGATGACGCCAGCGGTGGTTTGCAGTTCAACGGTTTTGCTCATGGTTCACTTCTCGATGGTGGCTTGTTTGATGATCACGGGCTCGACGGGGACGTCCTGGTGCATGCCTTTGGAGCCCGTCTGGACCTTGCGGATTTTGTCAACGACGTCCATGCCCTCGACGACCTTGCCGAAGACGGCGTAGCCGTTGCCGTCCGGCGAGCGCGCGGCGTCGAGGAAGGCGTTGTCCTTGAGGTTGATGAAAAATTGCGCCGTGGCCGAGTCAGGCACGCTGGTGCGCGCCATGGCGATGGTGCCTCGCACATTGGTCAGGCCGTTGCGGCTTTCCAATGGGATTGGCGCGCGCGTGGGCTTCTCGCGCATGTCGGGCGTCATGCCGCCGCCCTGAACCATGAAGCCGTCGATCACGCGGTGGAAGATCGTGCCGCTGTACTGGCCCGACTTCACGTACTGCAGGAAGTTGTCAACGGTCTTGGGGGCCTTGGCCGCATCGAGCTGCACCACGATGTCGCCCTGGCTGGTGCTCAGGCGCACGTTTTGTGCCTGTGCGATCGAGGCGCTCAGCGCCACGGCGGCGGTGGCTGCGGCCACCATCAGTTTGCGAATCATCATCCGATCACTCCTTCGTAGAAGATTTTCCAGAGGCCACCCTCTTTGCCCCAGTATTGACGTTTGATGGCGCCGGTGCGTTGACCCTCGGCGATTTCACCGAAGGTCACGACGAGGATGTCGCTCTTGTCGCGCCAACCGAGGATGGACACGTCCTTGAGCTGCACGGGGCGACCGCGGGCCTGCGACAGGTCCTTCTCGATCAATTGGCGCCACTGTGCCAGATCCTTGTTGCCGTTGGCGAACTGGTTCGAGTAAAAGGCCATGAGGCGGTTGAGATCGCCGCTGGCGCGCGCCACGCGCCAACCTTCGATGAGGTTGTGCAGGCTGCGACGCTCGGGTTCCTTGACCGCGGGCGGCACCCATTGCAGGTTTTTGGCGATCACCACGGGCGTGCTGCGCGGCTGCACGCGCTCCATGATGTCGCGCAGCTCTGGGTTGGCCAGCGCCACGCAGCCGTCGGTGCTGTGGGGGCTGCGGGCGTAGCTGTCGCTGGGCACGCCGTGCAACCAGATGCCGCTGCCGGTGCGGCCCTGGCGGCGGTCGTACTCGTTGGGGTAGTTTAGCGAGAGGGCGCCCACGCCGTAGAAGTCGGTCAGCTGGCGTGCGTCGAGGCGGCTGGTGATGAAGTACACGCCCAGCGGCGTGCGCTGGTCGCCCTCGGCGCTTTTCTCGAAGCCCAGCCGTCCGATGGAGGCGTAGTGGTCGGCCACCAGTTGCAGGCCATTGGGGCCGTTTTCGAACAGGTACAGGCGCGAGCGGCTGGCATCGACCGCGATGGCGTGGCGGGTCGTGGGCGGCAGTTCGATGAACTGGGCCGGCACCGTGCCTGCAGGCGGGCGCTCGCGCAGGGCACCCAGGCGCCTTTCGGCTTCTTCGCGGAGCTGGTCGAGGCGGGCAGGGGCCTTGGTGGCCAGGTCGCCCGGGGCATTGCCCATGGTGGGCAAGGCGCGCGTCTGGGCGAGCAGGAGGTCGCCGTAGACGAGTTGGGCCAGCTGGAAGTTGGGCACATCGCGCGCCAGCGTCTGGGCCTGGGCGAGCGCCTGACGCGACTGGCCTTTGCCGATGAGGCGGTAGACGTCCAGCAGCCGGGCTTCGGCCGAGGGTGACTGCGGCGTCAGGGGCGGCCGTGCGTCACGGACACCCGCGTCGTTCGGCTTGTCTGCGGCTTTGGGGCTGGCGAGATGGGCCTGCTCCGCGTGTGGGCGTGGTGCCTTGTGCGGAGCGGCCTGTGCATGGCTCAGGGAGATCGCGAGGCCCAGTGTCAGCTGGGCCAGGCGACCGTGCATCGATCGGTTCATCGGATTCAGGAGCCGGTGCTTTCCTTGACGATCACCCAGGCGTTGCCGTTGCGAACCAGTTCCAGGCGTTTGCCGCTGCTGACGCTCAGGCTGTCTGCATGGTAGTCCTGCTTGAATTGCGCGATGGCCTTGTTGCCATTGACCGTGATCTTCAGGCTGGAGACTTTGACGGAGATGCTGCGCTTGCCCAGGATGCGTTCCTTGCGGTCTTGCTCCCAGGCCTTGCGGGACTTGCCGCCGTTGAAGTCCTTGCCGTAGGCCGAGATGTAGCCGTCCATGTCCTTGCGGCTCCAGGCATCGGCCCAGGCGCGCACGGCGTTGGCGACATCGCGCTCGCGGGCGCTCTCATCGGCTTCGGCCTTGCTGGGCTTGGTTTCAGCTGGCTTCGTTTCTGCGGGCTTCGCCTCCACAGGCTTGGGCGCCACCGGTGCGGGTGCCGGGGCGGGCACAGGCGCTGGCGCTGGCGTGGGCTTCGGCGCGGGGGCAGGCGTTGGCGCCGGTGCTGGGCTCGGTGCAGGCGCAGGTGCAGGTGCAGCTGTGCTGGCCGAGGCCGTCACGATGCTGTTGCGTTCCTTGGGGAAGAGGTCGCGGATCATGGCCAGCTTCGGCGCCACGGCCGAGCGGGTGTCGATCTGCAGGGCCTTGGAGTAGGCCTGGCTGGCCAGCTTGGCATAGACATCGCCGAGGTTTTCGTAGGCGGTGGCATAGCTGGGGTTGGTGCGGATGGCCATTTCCAGCGCGTTGCGGGCCTTGTCGTACTGGCCTTGCTGCGCGTAGAGCACCGCGAGGTTGTTGAAGGGCTCGGGCAGCTCGGGGTAGTCCTCGGTCAGCTTGGTGAAGGCGGTGATGGCTTCAGGCGCACGACCGGCTTGCGACAGGCTGATGCCGCGCAGGAAGCGCATCATCGGGTCGCGGGGCTTGGCGGACAGGAACTGGTCGGCCTTTTGCAGGGCTTCCACGTTCTTGCCGGCGGCCAGCAGCTTCTGCACATCACCCACGTCATCGGCGCGCGCGCTCAGGGCGCTGAGGGACAGGGCGGCGACGGCAAGGCATTTCGCGGCAAGGGACGTCAGGCGGAGTCCGAAGTAAGGCACAGCAGTCTGCATGGAGGATCGTGTCAGAGGGGTTGTGGTGCGTTGGGGCATCGGTGCGGCGGCAGGGATGCCATCCGGATGCAGCTCAAGAGGATAGCAGCCCAGTGGCCTGGGGCGCCTGCCTGTTCACCCTCGTGTTGGGGTCGCCGTTATACTTGCCGGATTGTATCTGAGCGCTGTCCGTGGCCTGGGCCCTGCGACGGCTGCAGGATCTGAGCGTGAAGACACGCTGTACTGCGTGTCTGGTTCTATTCCCTGATTGCCCGCCTCCCTGTCGTGTGCCCATGAGTCTGCGCCTCTTCAACAGCCTGTCACGCCAGGTTGAGTCCTTCGTTCCGATGACACCCGGTCAGGTCCGCATGTACGTGTGTGGCATGACCATCTACGACCTCTGCCATGTCGGCCATGCCCGCATGATGATGGCGTTCGACGTGGTGCAGCGCTGGCTCAAGGCCAGCGGTTACGGCGTGACCTATGTGCGCAACATCACGGACATCGACGACAAGATCATCCGCCGTGCGGTGGAGCGAGGCATCACCATCCGCCAGCTCACCGACGAGATGACGCTGGCCATGCACCAGGACATCGCCGCACTCGGCATCGAGCCGCCCACCCACGAGCCACGCGCCACCGAGTACGTCGGTCAGATGCTCGACCTCATCGGCAAGCTGGAGCACAAGGGCCTGGCCTACCGCGCCGCGAATGGCGATGTGAACTACGCCGTGCGCAAGTTCGAGGGCTACGGCAAGTTGTCGGGCAAGAGCCTGGACCAACTGCGTGCCGGCGAGCGCGTGGCGGTCGATGACGGCAAGCAGGACCCGCTGGACTTCGTGCTGTGGAAGGCCGCCAAGCCGGAAGAGCCGACCGACGCCAAGTACGCATCGGCCTATGGCGCGGGCCGCCCGGGCTGGCACATCGAGTGCTCGGCCATGGCGTGCAGCCTGCTCGGTGAGCAGTTCGACATCCACGGTGGTGGCTTGGACCTGCAGTTCCCGCACCACGAGAACGAGATTGCGCAAAGCGAAGGCGCCAGCGGCAAGCGTTTCGTCAATTACTGGCTGCACAACGGCTTCGTCAACGTGGACAACGAGAAGATGTCCAAGTCGCTGGGCAACTTCTTCACCATCCGCGACGTGCTCAAGCACCACGACGGCGAAACGGTGCGCTTCTTCATGCTGCGCACCCAGTACCGCAGCCCCTTCAATCACAGCGATGCCGGTCTGGACGATGCGCGCAATGGCCTGCGCCGCCTGTACACGGCCCTGAATGGCGTGGACGTGGGCGAGGTGTCGCTGGCCGACATCGATTGGTCGCAGCCGCACGCCGCGCGCTTCAAAGCCGCGATGGACGAGGACCTCAACACGCCCATCGCGCTGGCCGTGCTGTTCGAGCTGGCCGCAGAGCTGAACCGCGGCAGCTCGCTGGCCGTCGCGCGCCTGCTGAAGGCGCTGGGCGGTGTCATGGGCATCTTGCAGCAGTCGCCCCAGGCGTACCTGCAAGGTGATGCGGCTTCGGCCGGCGGCCTGGACGTGGCTGGCATCGAGGCGCTCATCGCCGCGCGCACCGAAGCCAAGAAGGCGCGCAACTTCGCCGAGTCCGACCGCATCCGCGACGAACTGGCTGCGCAGGGCGTGGTGCTCAAAGACGGCCCGCAAGGCACGAGCTGGGTGAAGGCCTGATGGGCACGTCCAAATCTTCCGCACCCAAGCCGGTGCTGCCTGACAACGCCGTGCTCGCTGCGAACCTGGTCACGCCCGCGTATTGGGACGAGGCCTGCAAGCACCTGAGCAAGCGCGACCGCGTCATGCGCAAGCTGATCGCCGACCACGGCTCGGCACGCCTGGAAAGCCGCGGCGATGCGTTCACCACGCTGGCGCGCTCCATCGTGGGGCAGCAAATTTCGGTCAAGGCGGCGCAGTCGGTCTGGGAGCGCCTGTTGGCCGTGCTGGGCCTGCAAGGTGCCGAGGGCAGCAGCCCTGGCAGCGACCGCGGCCCGCTGAGCGCCACCGAACTCCTGACCAAAACACCCGACCAGCTCCGCCAGGCAGGCTTGTCGGCCCGCAAGGTCGAGTACATGCTCGATCTGGCCCGCCATTTCGCCGAAGAGCGCGTCCATGTGGCGCAGTGGCAGGCTTGGGAAGACGAAGCCATCATCGACGAGCTGGTGGACATCCGCGGCATCGGTCGCTGGACGGCCGAGATGTTCCTGATCTTCCACCTGATGCGGCCGAACGTGCTGCCGCTCGACGACCTCGGCCTCATCAAAGGCATCAGCCAGAGTTATTTCAGCGGTGAGCCCGTCTCGCGTGCCGAGGCGCGCGACGTGGCCGAAGCCTGGTCGCCGTTCCGAACGGTGGGCACCTGGTACCTGTGGCGCAGCCTCGACCCCCTTCCCGTGGCCTATTGATTTCTCGATGGCCAGGTGCAGGTCACGAGCCTGAAGCGCCTGGCGGCCACGCTGACACAAAGGAAACAAGCCATGAGCAAACGACACTTCCTCGAATTCGAGCAGCCCATCGCGGAGCTCGAATCCAAGATCGAAGAACTGCGCTATGTGCAGAGCGAATCGGCGGTGGACATCTCCGAAGAGATCGACCGCCTGAGCAAGAAGAGCCAGCAGCTGACCAAAGACATCTATGCCACGCTGTCGCCGTGGCAGGTCACGCAGATCGCGCGCCATCCGCAGCGCCCCTACACGCTGGACTACCTCAACGAGCTGTTCACCGATTTCCAGGAAATGCACGGTGACCGCCATTTCGCCGATGACCTGTCCATCGTCGGCGGCCTGGCCCGTTTCAACGGCATGCCTTGCATGGTGCTGGGTCACCAAAAGGGCCGTGACACCAAGGAGCGCGCCGCGCGCAATTTCGGCATGTCTCGCCCCGAGGGTTACCGCAAGGCCCTGCGCCTGATGGAGACCGCGCAGAAGTTCAGCCTGCCCGTGTTCACCTTCGTGGACACGCCCGGCGCCTACCCTGGCATCGGTGCGGAAGAGCGCAACCAGTCCGAGGCCATCGGCCGCAACATCTTCGAGATGGCCAAGCTGGAGGTGCCCATCATCACCACCATCATCGGTGAAGGTGGCTCGGGCGGTGCGCTGGCCATCAGCGTGGCCGACCAGGTCCTGATGATGCAGTACTCGGTGTATTCGGTGATCTCGCCGGAAGGCTGTGCCTCCATCCTCTGGAAGACTTCGGACAAGGCCTCGGATGCGGCCGAAGCGCTGGGCATCACGGCCCACCGCCTCAAGGCCCTGGGCCTGATCGACAAGATCATTTCCGAGCCCGTGGGCGGCGCCCACCGCGACCACAAACAAGCGG
>CAIQIL010000445.1 GCA_903871865.1 uncultured Burkholderiales bacterium | reverse complement strand
GGCCCAAGGCCAACAGCCACAGCGGCTGGGCCTTCAGGGCCGACCACTCGTCGGCGGCGGCGCCGGCCACGCGCGGCGGGCGCGGCGGCTGCGCCGGCGCCATCAGCACCATGGCGCCATTGAGCAGCATCAGCACCGCGCCCAGGCCATAAGCGGCGCCCCAGGCGGGCTGGCCCGGCGTGCCCAACCAGCCGGCGGCCACCAGCATGCCGCCCGCGGCCAGCATGCCCACGCGGTAGAAACCGATGCGCAGGCCGTTGGCCACGCCGTACTGGTCCTTGCGCAACAGCTCGATGGTGTAGCCGTCGGTGGCGATGTCGTTGGTGGCCGACAGCACCGTGAACGCCGCCAGCAGCACCCAGGGCCAGCTGGCACCAGCGCTCAGGGCCTCGGGCTGCCAGGCCAGGGCCGCCAGCACGCAGGCCATGCCGGCATTGGCCGCGGCCATCCACAGCCGGTGGCCGCGCCAGGCATCGACCAGCGGCGCCCACAGAAACTTCACAGTCCAGGCCAGGCCGAGCAGGCTGAGCAGGCCGATCTCGGCCGTGCCCACGCCCGCCTGCCTCATGTGCACGGGAAACAGGTCGAAGAACAGGCCCAGGGGCAGCCCTTCAGAAAAGTACAGCAGCGCCACCCAGAACATCAGGCTGCGGCTCGTGGGGGGCCGCGTGGTGTCGGCAGGCAAGGTCGAAGGCATGGTGCCCATTGTAGAAACCCTGCTGACATCCCGAGAAAGACCCTGGAAAAGCGGACTTGTTCGCACCTTTTCGCTTCAGGCCCTCGTCCATCATGCCGATACACCAGGGGTCATGCCGGCAGCGCTTTGTCCGTGTTCCGGCCCCCTGACGCAGGAGTCAAGATGAACTTTCGCACCAAAATCTGGATGCTGCCCATCAGCGCGGCAGCGGTCTTTGTCGTCGGCGTGACGATCAGTTTCGTGGTGGGCAACCGCACGTCCAGCGTGCTCGGCCACCTGCGCGACATCGACAACCCCCACATGGCCCACGTTCAAACGCTGGACCGCAGTGCCGAGCAACTGCGCCTGACGCTGCAGACCGCCGCCGTGGAAGGCGACGTGGCCAAGCTGAAAGACACCGACGCCATGGTCAACGCGGCGCACGAGGCGGTGGCCGGCATGCGCAAGCTGTCCGAGAAAACCGAAGTCGCCCAAGCCCTGGGCACCGCCTTCGACGACTACCAGACCTCCGCCCTCGGCGCCACGCGCGCCCTGCTGACCCAGCAGCCCCCCGGCGACCTGGTCACCAAGATGCAGACCACGCAGGCCGCGCTGCAAAAGCTGCTGGACCAGCACAAGGCCGCCGCCAAGGACGCCATCGAAGCAGCCCAGACCGAAGCCACCAGCGGCGTGGACACCAACCTGTGGGTGACCGTGCTGACCGGCGTGATCGTGCTGGGTGTGCTGGGCGCCGCCTCGGCCGCCATCGTGGCCTCGGTGTGGAAAGACCTGGGCGACGAGCCCACCCTGCTGCGCGACCTGGTCAGCCGCATCGCCGACGGCCACCTCGACATGCAGCTGCACCACCAGGCCGGTGACGAGCACTCGCTGCGCGCCTCGGTCGTGACGATGACGCACAAGCTGCGCGACACCATCAGCGTGATCCGCCTGGCCACCGATTCCATCTCGACGGCATCGTCCGAGATCGCCACGGGCAACCAGGACCTGTCCAGCCGCACCGAGCACACCGCTTCGAACCTGCAGCAAACGGCCAGCTCCATGGAGCAGCTGACCGGCACCGTGCGCCAAAGCGCCGACGCCGCTCGCCAAGCCAACCAGCTGGCCTCGGGCGCCGCCACCGCCGCCGAGCGCGGCGAGCAGATCGTCTCTCAGGTCGTGGCCAACATGTCCGAGATCGATGGCGCCAGCCGCAAGATCACCGACATCATCACCGTGATCGACGGCATCGCTTTCCAGACCAACATCCTGGCGCTGAACGCGGCCGTGGAAGCCGCACGGGCCGGCGAGCAAGGCCGTGGCTTTGCCGTGGTGGCAGGCGAAGTGCGCACCCTGGCGCAACGCTCGGCCAACGCCGCCAAGGAAATCAAGACCCTGATCAATGCCTCCAGCGAGAAGGTGGCGTCGGGCTCGAAGCTGGTGCAGGACGCCGGCACCTCGATGGTGGAGATCCTGACCAGCGTCAAGCGCGTGTCGGACATCATCGGCGAGATCAGCGCGGCCTCGACCGAGCAGAGCCAGGGCATTGGCTCGGTGAACGTGTCGGTGACGCAGCTCGACCAGATGACGCAGCAGAACGCCGCGCTGGTGGAGGAATCCGCCGCAGCGGCCGAGAGCCTGAAAGAACAGGCAACGCGCCTGGCTTCTGCCGTGTCCGCCTTCAAGCTGGGCACGCAGAAGGTGCACGCCGAACCGGTGATGCACGCGAGCCACCACACGGCCCCCGCGCACACGACGCACACAGCGCACAGCGTGGACGAGGCGAAACACGAGGCCAAGCACGTGATCGCCAAGGCCCAGGCGCAAGCCAGCACCGCTCACACGACCACGGTGACCGAGGTCAAGCCGCTGAGCAAGCCGGCCAGCACGGCCGCGAGCCGCCCTCGCCTGCCCACGCCGATTGCCGCGGCGGCCAAGGCGGCCCCGGTCAAGTCGAACGCGAACGCAGCCACGGCCGGCAGCGCAGCGACCACCGTGGCCAGCGCCGCCAGCTTCACGCCGGCCGCCACGGCCCACGACGACAGCGACTGGGAAACCTTCTGATCAGCGCGGCCATGGTGCCCTGAGCGGCGCCCTGACCTGCTGCGGTCCGCGACACCGCTGCCTTCGGGCGGCCGGTCTCGCGGACCGCGTCATTTCAGGCTGACGTTGAAGAAGGCGTTGAGGCGCAGGTCCGAGGGGTGCAGCTCGGAGGGGTGGTTGTGCCGCAGGGGCGCGGCCAGCACCAGGCGCATGCTGATGCTGCGCCACTCCAGCACGGCGCCCACGCCCACGCCGGTGAGGAAGTCATCGCGCTGGATGCCCTTGAGGTTGCCCGGCCGGTAGGGGAAGGCCGCACCGTGGTCGATGAAGGCCAGCCACTGCAGGCGCGGGCTGTCCGAGCCGCTTTGCAGGTAGTCGAGCGCGCCCATGCCGTAGCGGATTTCGGTGCTCACCGAGTAGCCATTGCGGCCCGACAGCAGGCCTTCCGAATAGCCGCGCACCGAGTAGGCGCCGCCCACCTGGAACTGCTCGCCCGAGGGCAGCAGGCGGTTCTGCGAGTACTGCGCACCGATGCGCGAGATCAGCTGCGTGCGCTCGCCCAGGCGGTCCAGGCGGTTGCCCAGGCCACGCCAGTAGATGAAGCCGCTGTCGCCGCCCAGGTCGTGCGAGCCGATGACGAGCTGCTGGTCGGTGTACCAGGAGTGGCCGTCGGTGAAGCGGTCGCCGGCCACGCCGAGCGTGATCACGCGCTGGGTGTCGTGGGTTTGCTCGAAGCCCGAGAACAGGCTGCGCGACTGGCGGTCTGACAAGCGCCCATAAGTGGACCATGCGCGGTCGGCCTGGGTCAGCAGCGGGTGGGTCAGGCCCACGGTGACATCGCGCGAACGCCCGGTGATGTCCAGCGGCACGAAGGGCCCGTCGATGATGCGGATCTCGCCGAAGCTGGCCGACATGTCCAGGCGGGTGTCCTGCCGGTTGATGGGCAAGGAGTAGGACGCCGCCAGGCTGTTCGAGCCGCGCGTGGTGGTCGCCGTGAGCTGGGCCGCATCGCTGATGCCCAGCAGGTTGGCGCCGCGCACCGTGGCGCCCCAGCGCATGCGGCCGGTGGTGTCGCGCCCGGCGTTGTCGGCGAAGGCATCGACGCGCAGGCGCTGCGGCTCGCTGACGCTGATCTCGACGTCGGTGGTGCCGAAGCGCTCGCCGGCCACGACGTTGGCACGCAGCTGCGTGTCGTTGAGGCGGTTGAAGCGCGCGAGGTCCTCTTCGAGCGCTGGCACCGACAGCAGCGCGTCCTGCGACAGGCGCAGGCGGTCGCGCACGTGCTCGGCGGCCAGCGCCTGGTTGCCCTCGATGCGCACGGCCGCGGTGCGCGACTCGATCAGCCGCACGCGCACCACGCCGTCCGTGACGGTCTGCGTGGGCAGCACGGCGCGCGCGGTCAGCTGACGGCGCGCTTCGTACAGGCCGTTGATCTGCTCGACCGCGGCCTGCAGCTCGGCCAGGCTGACGGTCTGGCCGCTCAAGGGAGCCAGCACGCCATCGATGTCTTGCGGCGAGAGGATCTGCGAGGCGTCCACCTCGAAGCGCTCGACGCGGATGTTGCGCGCGGTGCTGGCCGCGGTGGCGGCCGGCTTGGCCGGTGTGCGCACCTCGGCGCCCGGCGCGCCTTGCTGCAGGCGCTCCTGGCCTTGCTGCTCTTCGCGTTGCAGGCGCTCTTGGCCCTGGGCGGCGCCCGGTGTGAGGCCCGGTGGCAGGGCCTGTTGGGCCCAGGCCGGGGCGCTGAGGCCCAGGCTCAGGCTCAAGCCCAGGCTCAAGCCCAGGCCTGCGATCAGCGTGAGGCGGTGAGGTGTGTGGGTCATGGGAGAAAGGGTGGTTTGCATGTCGGGCTGCCTCACTGACCAGCGGCCGGGGCCGGCAGGGGCAGGCCCAGGGCGGCGCATTCGCGCTCGTGGCCTTGGCAGTCGAAGAGGTTGCCGCCGATCTGCAGCAGGCCCGCGGCGGGCGCCAGGTTGCCCTGCACACCGCGCGCCAGCGCCAGGCCACGCGCACCGGCCTGGTCGCGCTGGGCGTTGAGGTCGCTGCCCGTCTGCGTCTGGCCGGTGGTCACGCCACTCGGGTTGCTGAAGATGACCTTCTCAGGGTTGCCCGTCAGCACGTAGGCGCCGATCAAGGCGGCCTGCGGCGTGACGATGAGGTCGTAGCGGCCGTCCAGCGTGAAGCCGCGCACGTCGTAGCCGGTCTGGCCACGGCGGTCGGCGGCATCGATGCGGATGCTGTACCAGGGCGTGAAGAAGCGCGCCACGTCCAGGAGCAGGCCTTGCTGGACCGTCAGCGGGCCGTTGGTGGTTGTGGTGGTCTGCTCGGCGTTGAGCAGGCTGAAGGTGCTGCCTTGCTGTGCATCGAGGTCGAGCACCACGCTGCGTGCGGGCTGACCGGCCACGCCCGGAGCGCCGCTGACCGACAGCGTCAAAGGCTGGTCGCCCGCGCTGACCTGCGCGCGGATGTCTTGCGCTTGCAGGGTCACGTCGGGGCTGGCGATGCGCAGTGCGGCAGCGTCGTCCCCGATGGCGTTGGCCGCGCTCACGCGCACCACCGGCGCCGTCACCTGGGGCGTGCTGCCCGCGGCGGCCACCACATCGCCCTGACCGGCCACGCCGGCGCTCAGGTCGGCCGACTCGCGGGCCTCGATGCGGCCCAGGCTGTCGAAGACCAGGTCGTTGTCCGAGGCCAGGCGGACGTTGCGGGCTTGCACGCGGCCCGCCACGGTGAGGTCACCGCTGAGGGCGTCGAAGCCGAAATCGCCGGTGGTGGTGACGTTGCCCAGTCGGCTGCTGCCGCCCATGCCAGCCAGGTAGACGCCGCCGGGCGCCGAGGCGTTCAGCGTGCCGTTGGCCCCGGTGCTGACCTCCAGCGCACCTTCCACACCGCCTGCCGTGCCGATGGTGGTGCCAGCGGAGAGGTCGATCAGGCGGGCCTGGACGTCGAGCAGGCGGTCGAAGCCGGCGTCGAGGATGGCCCCCGGCGCGGTCAGGGTCGCGCCCTGCTGGGCATAGACGGTGTTGATGCGCATGTCACCGGTCAGTTCACCGATGAAGAGGCTCTGACGCGCGCGGGCGGTCAGCGTGCCGACGTCGGCGATGTCCACCCACATGGGCTTGGCCGCCGAGCCGATGCTGCCTTGGCCGGCTTCCAGCACCAGGCGCTGGGCCGTGATGGCGGCCGTGCCATCGGGCGCGCCGTTGCTCAGGCCGGCACCGCTCTTGATGCGGACCTCACCCGGCGTGCGCACCTGCGCGATGGCCAGGTCGCTCTCGCTGCCGATCAGCACCGTGCCGTTGGCCTGGGCCGTCAGCGTGCCGCTGGCCTCGACGTCGAAGTCCTTCTTGACGGCGATGCGCACCTCGGTGGGCGTGAGCGTGATGTCCTGCTTCTCGGCGGTCAGCAGGGCCAGTTTCTGCTCCTTGGTGAGCGTCACGCCGTTGAGGTTGCGCGGCACGATGATGCCATTCGGGAAGGCCGGATCGACGTCCTCACCAATGGTGCCGGCCACCGTGAAGCGCAGGTTGCGGCCCACGACGTTGGGGTCCTCGATGCGGGTTTCGGTGTCGGCCACGGGGCGGAACAAACCGGCCCCGATGGCGTTGCCGAGTTGCGCGTCGGTCCAGCTGCTGCCGTCGCGCAAGGCGACCCGTTCGGCGTCCGACACCGTGTAAGCGAAGTTGGCGTTGTAGGGCTGGCTGCCGAAGCGGGCGTTGGCCGCGAAGTAGGCGTCGGTCTGCGTCTGCTCGAAGCGGGCCACGTCGGCGTCCGTCCAGCCGTTGGCTTGCTTCAAGGCCGTGGCCTGGGCCGTGCTCAGGGTGTAGCGGAAGTTCGGGTTGAAGGCGTCGGCGGTGGACTGGCCGTTGCCCAGGTCACGCACATTGCGCAGCTGCCAGTAGCGCTGGTACTCGTTGGTGACGCGGCGCTCTTCGTTGCGCACGGTCTGGTCGGCGCTGTCGCTGGCGCCCTGGCCGCGCAGGCGCATGTTGTCCCACAGGGCCAGCAGCTCGCTGGTGGACTTGGTGTCTTCGACGTCCACGTCGTTGGCGTCGATCAGGCTGCCGGTGGGCACGTTGAGCACCACGTCGCCAGCGAGCGAGCGCACCTGCTGCACGCGCAGGTTGCCACTGACCTCGGTGATCTGGATGTCGCCCGCGGCCTCGGCCGAGAGCACACCGTTCACGCTGGTGTCGATGCGCAATGGCGATGCCGCCGTGCCCAGCGTGCCGGTGCGGCTCACCAGGCGCACGTCGGTGCCTTGCAGCACGACGCTGGGGTCGGTGGTCAGCAGGTGGCGGTCGGCGGTGAGGTTGAGCGCACCGGCCGTGGCCTGGGCCGCCGCCACGCGCAGGTCGCCATCGGTTTCCTCGATGGCCACGCCATCGCGGGCCAGCGCCGTCAGGCTGCCGTTGACCAGGCCGCGGGTGGCGTCGGCATCGGTCAGGTTGATGCGCACCGGCGCGGTGGCCGAGCCGATGGCGCCGCTCTGCGCGCTGAGCTTCAGGTTCTGCGCCACGATGACCGCCTGGTCCGACAGGCTGGTGATGCCCTTGGGCGCGGTGATGGTGGTGTCACCCGTCAGGCCGCGCACCATGCCGTTGAGCAGCACCTTGCCTTGCGTCGAGGCCACATCCACCTTGGCGGTGTCGTAACCCGTGAAGCTCACCTTGATCTGGTTGGAGGCGTACAGGCTGTGCTGGAAGTACTCCTGGACGGTCCACTTGAAGTCAGCGCCCTTGACGATGGTTCGGACCCCGGCACCAAGATAACAGTCGCAATCGCTGCTGATTTTGTAGACGTCTCCAACCTGCACCTTGTCCGAGGTGATTTGTGTGTAGTCCATCTTGTAGGCATCGCTACCTCCGCCCACGGACAGCCAGTCGCCGGTCAGGCGCGGCGTGCTCACAGGTTCACCGGTGGTGAACTCGTACTTCGTGCCAGGATCCACGGCAAAGTCGTCGATGTCCTGGCCGAAAACCACGCCAAACTTCTTGGTGTAGATGCGCTTCTCGTTCCAGTCCTGCTTGCGGCCATTGACCCAGTTGAAGCGGCGATTGGCCACCGGGTTGTAGGCCGACTCGCGGCCATCGGCCGACGACACCAGGGTGAGCGTGCCGTCGTCCTTGCGGCTGTCGCGAACCTGCGTCTGATCACCCAGGCGCGTGATCTCCGTGACCAGGGCCTTGCCGGCCTTGCTGTTGCCAGTGACGTCGACCACGTTGGCACCTAGCACGCGTTTGGCCGTGTCGGTGATGCGGATCAGGCCTTCCACGCCCTGCCCTGCGTCCAGCCGGTTGATGGCGAGGTCATAGGCCGTGGTGTTCTGCACGTCGATGCGGCCATAGCCGTCCAGCACGCGCAGCTCGCCGTTGCCGGTCGAGAAGATGTTGCCGTAGAGCTCCATGTGGCCGCCGCCGATGCGCACATTGGCCAGCTCCAGTCGTTCGTTGGCGACGTCGTAGCGGACCTGGATGCCCTCGCTGCCCGGCTCGGGGTTGTTGAGGTCCACGTAGCGGTCGGCCTCGGCATGGGTGGACTGGTACTTGGCGCGGGCCTGGGCGATGGCCGCGCTCTGGGCCGCCACCAGGGTGTTGTCGATGACGATGCGGCGGTCGGCCACACCGGCCTGGATCAGGCCGTTGATGTTGAGCTTCTCGCCGCTGATGTAGACGTTGTTGCCCGCGATGGTGCTGCTGCACACGCCATTGCTGCAGTTGCGCGCAGGGAGCGTGTTGGTGCTGTAGTCGCCGCTGCTGCTGTCGGTGGCATCGCTGCCGTTCAGGCCCATGGCGGCGTTTTCGCGGTCATCGGGCAGGCTGCCCAGCTGCGAGATGGGGTTGCCGCCCTGGTGGGTGAAGCCCGGGGTGTAGGTCTTGATGAAGTCGCCGCCGGTGGCGATGTCCACCGTCTCGGCATCGATGTTGCCCGAGGAGCGGATGGTGCCGTGGCTCTTGGCTTCGGCCAGGCCATCGAGGTTGCTGATGTCGCCGCGCAACCAGAGCTGGGCCGGCGAACCGGTGGCCGTGTCGGTGCTGTTGGTGTTGCGCACGCTGATGACCGGGCGCGGGCTGGTGGCCGCGCTTTGCACCTGCAGGGCCGCGCCGCTGCCGCGGGCGTTCTTGGCGTTGACCTGGGCGGCCGAGTTCACGCTGGCGCCGTTGAACAGCACCTG
>CAIQIL010000444.1 GCA_903871865.1 uncultured Burkholderiales bacterium | reverse complement strand
GCGTCATGCACCACTGCGTGGCCGAGACGCGGCGCATCGGCAGCCCGCAGCATTTCCCTCTGGTGCTGGGCGAAACCTTCGCCTTCGAGTACCTCTCCGACGTCGAGACCTTCATCACCACCAGCGCCACGCTGCGCGACGCCACCCGCTCGCTGGAGTGGATCCCGCCGCTGATCAACCCCTTCATGCGCTTTTCGCTGGCCGAGCATGGCGACGACGCCCGCATCGCGCTGCGTTTCGATGTGGCCGACGACGTGCCCGACCTCGCCTGGCCCTTCACCGAGGGCGTGTTCACCACCGTCGTCAAGTTCAGCCGGATGCTGCTGGGCGGCCAGCCACTGATCGGGCGCATCACCATGCGCCACCCCGCCCACCAGGATGCCGACAAGGTGGCCGCGCACTTCCAGGTGCCCATCGACTGGGGCTCAGAAGTCGATGCGCTGTGGTTCTCGCGCCGCCTGCTCGACCAGCCCTTGCGCGGCGCCTTCCCCAGCCTGCACGAGCAGGCCGCACAGCGCGTCGTCCAGCAGGTGGCGCAGCGCAGCCACGCCGCGGGCCAGGGTGGCGAGCTCGGGCACCCCGGGCAACAACTGGCCAGCCAGATCGAACAGGCCTTCCTCGACAAACCCCGCCTGCTCGGCCTCGGCCTGGAGGCCCTGGCCGAAGAGCTGGGCCTGCACGCCCGCACCCTGCAGCGTCGCCTGAAAGACCTCGGCGACAGCCACTCCGCCATCCAGGGCCGCGTGCGCTACCGCCTGGCGCAGCAGTGGCTGCAAGACCCCGCGCTGGCCATCGAGGACATCAGCGAGCGCCTGGGCTTCACCGACCGCCGCAGCTTCACGCTCGCCTTCACGCGCTGGTCGGGGCAAACGCCCAGCCGCTTCCGCCGCGGCGCCTGAGGCGATTGCCTGGCACCGTCCGGTCCAACCGGCGACGGTGAACGCGCCCCGTTTTGCGCGTTTTCCCTAGGCCGCAGCTGTCGCGGAATTCACCTTTGTGTCGTGCCCTTGCATGGCGCTGGCGCGGGCTCGTCCCTACAGTTCGGACACAACACACCGATGCTCACACAAGCCCCAACAGCGACGGCATCGGTCCCGAGGAGACACCCCCATGAGCGCACAACAACTCACCCCGCCCCCGATCATTCCCCGCGAGAAGCTGGACTTCGGGTTGGACGGCGACATCCCCAAGTTCTGGCTGGACAACGACCCGTTCAAGACCCGCTTCTTCGACGCCATGTCCACCCTCTTCCCCGTGGGCGAGAAGTTCTTCATCACCTGCGTGCGTGACTTCAAGGACCGCATCACCGACCCCAAGGTCCTGCAGGACATCAAAGACTTCACCCGCCAGGAAGCGCAGCACAGCATGCTGCACACCCAGTACAACAACCGCCTGAAAGAGCAAGGCGTGGCCGTGGACGCCATCCTCGAAGGCCAGGAAAAGCGCCTGTTCGGCATCATCCGCAAGGTCTTCTCGCGCGAATTCACGCTGGGCATCACCTCGGCCTCCGAGCACATCACCGCCATCATGGCCGACTGCTTCGTCGAGCGCCCCGAGATCTTCGCCAACGCCGACGAGCGCATCCGCGCCCTCTACGTCTGGCACGCCATGGAAGAGATGGAGCACAAGGGCGTCGCCTACGACGTCATGCAGGACATCGCCCAGGTCGGCTACCGCACCCGCATCAGCTCCATGCTGCTGGTCACGCTGCTCTTCCCCTACCATGTGTTCCGCATCATGAAGCACATGCTGCAAGTCGATGGCTTCAGCGGCTGGGAGCGCACCAAGATCTGGGCCAAGGGCCTGTGGTGGCTCTACAAACCCGGCGGCATCTTCATGCCCATGATGGGCAAGTACTTCAGCTACCTCAAGCCCAGCTTCCACCCTTGGCAGGAGCCGGTGGTGCCCAGCTATGAGCCCTGGCTGAAGCTGCTCAAGGAAACCGACAACCCGGTCGAAGCCGGCAACCGCCTGACCGCCGACGCCCTGGCCCGCGCCTGACACCCGTCTGACACGCCCGCCTCACGTCGTCGCCCACCGCACCCAGGAGCCCCCATGAGCCACGCCCACCAAATCGTTCCGCGCGAAAAGCTCGACTTCGGGCTCGATGGCGACATCCCGAAGTACTGGTTCGGAGGCGACGCCTTCAAGTCGCGCTTCTTCGACGCCATGTCCACCATCTTCCCGGAAGGTGAGCGTTACTTCATCTCCTGCGTGCGCGACTACCGCGACCAGGTCACCGACCCGAAGCTGCTGCAGGACATCAAGGACTTCATGCGCCAGGAAGGCCAGCACGGCATCGTCCACACGCAGTACAACGACCGTCTCAAGGCCCAGGGCATCGACGTGGACATGCTGGAGAAGACCCTCAAGCACATCCTGTTCGGCATCATCCGCAAGCACCTGCCGGCGGCCGTCACCCTGGCCGACACCGCCGCGTCCGAGCACATGACGGCCATCATGGCCCACGGCTTCTTCGAGCGCAAAGAGGTCCTGGCCCACGCCGACCCGCGCATGCGCGCCATGTACGCCTGGCACGCCATGGAAGAAATCGAGCACAAGGCCGTGGCCTTCGACGTGATGCAGAAGGTCGCCAAGGTCGGCTACCTGCGCCGCGTCATGGCCATGGCGATCGTGACGATCGCCTTCAACATCCACGCCCTGCTCATCACCCGCTACATGCTCAAGGTCGATGGCTTCTCGCGCTGGCAACGCGTCAAGATGTTCGCCAAGGGCCTGGGCTGGATCTTCGGGCCCGGCGGCCTCTACATGCCCATCTTCAAGCACTACGTCCAGTACTACAAGCCCGGCTTCCACCCCTGGCAAGGTGGCCAGATGAAGAGCTACGACCTGTGGCTCGACACCTTCAACCGCACTGGCGACCCCATCGCCGCGGGCGAGGTGCTGCACGCTGCGGGTGCCTGACGCTGACTCAACGCTGCTGGCGCCACAACGTCACGGCTCGGGCCTTCGCCCCATGAAAAAAGCCTCTCCTTGGAGAGGCTTTTTGCTGTC
>CAIQIL010000443.1 GCA_903871865.1 uncultured Burkholderiales bacterium | reverse complement strand
CCACCACGCGCTGCCCCTGCGCCACCTTGCGCGAGGGCGTGGTCAGGGCCTGCCCATCCACGGTCACACAGCCATCTTCGATCAATGCCTTGAGGTGGTTGCGCGAAAACGCCGTGATCTGCGCACCCAGGAACGCGTCCAGCCGCTGGCCATGCGACGAGGCCGGCACGGTCAGCCACTCCGTGCGCTCCTCGGCGGGTGGCGCAGCCACTGGCTCGGCACCGATGTCATCGGCGAAGTCCTCGCTCAGGTCCTCCGCAAGGTCGTCGGCGACATCGCCGAGCATGCCCAACGAGGGCTGATCTGGCACCACCGGAGCCACCTCTTGGTGAGTCGACTGGCGAATGGATTTGGCTGGCTTGCGTGGGGGCATCGAATCGGACGATCTCGCTTCTATACTGTGGGCTCTGACGCTGCAGGCGGCACGGCATGCGGAATCCTCCGCGGCCCGACCGCCCCAACCCAACGTGAAATTTGTGAAGACCACCTTCCGTGGCTCGCGGTCCGGCATGCATGCCGGCTGGCTGGCCCTGTTCCTGAGCGTCGCGCTGGCTGCTTGCGGCTCCACGCCTAAAGACGAGTTCGCCAACATCCCGCCGGACAAATTGTACGCAGACGCCAAGGACGACGCGGCCGAAGGCAACTACGAGACGGCCCTGAAGAAGCTGGAGAAGGTCGAAGCGCGCGCTTCCGGCACCTTGCTGTCGCAGCAAGCCCAGATCGACCTGGCCTACGCCTACTTCCGCACCGGCGAAAAAGCCCAGGCGCTGGCCAAGCTGGACCGCTTCATCCGACTGCACCCAACCAGCCCGGCGATGGACTACGTCTATTACCTGCAAGGCCTGATCAACTTCAACGAAGACCTGGGGCTGTTCGGTCGCGTGGCCAACCAAGACCTGTCCGAGCGTGACCAGCAGGCCTCGCGCGATGCCTACGAGTCCTTCAAGCAGGTGGTGGACCGATTCCCCACCTCGAAGTACGCCGAAGACGCGCGCCTGCGCATGAACCACATCGTCAATTCGCTGGCCGCCGGCGAAGTGCACGTGGCTCGCTACTACCTGCGCCGTGGCGCCTACGTGGCAGCGGCCAACCGCGCACAGGCCGCGGTGACGGAGTACCGCCAGTCGCCGGCCATCGAGGAAGGCCTCTACATCCTGGCGCAGAGCTACGACAAGCTGGGCCTGGAGCCGCTGCGGGACGATGCGCTGCGCATCCTCAAGCAAAGCTTCCCCAACAGCCGCTTCCTCGACGGCAAGGTCGCGGCCAATGGCACGCTGCCAGCCAAGAAGCCCTGGTACCAGTTCTGGTGAGCCACCGGTGAGGTGAGGGGCTCACACAGAGCCCCTGTCAACGCCCATCGGCTCGCAGCAGCAGCCCGGACGCTCAGTCCCCGCTGCCCGCCGAGCCCGTGCTGAAACCTGACAGCACACCCTGATCGTGGACGGCCGGCCCCAGGGGCTGGATGTCCACCGGCACCTCCACTGGCGCATCCTCGGGCGATGCCAGCGGCGCGCCAGACTGGATCTTGTGCACGAAACGACGGCCCCTGTCGTAGGGGAAGACGTCGTGCACATAGCCGGCCTTGATGCGCTCCTTGTGCTGTTGCCAGTACTCGGGCTCCAGCAGGTCCGCATGGTGCTGCATGAAGATGGCGCGCACGCGCAGATCGCCCAGCAGGAAGGGGCCGAAGGTCTCGGGGAAGACATCGTGCTTGCCCACGGTGTACCAGACCTCGCCTGACATCTCCTCTTCCTCGTTGCGCGGCTCGGGCACCTTGCGGAAATTGCAATCGGTGATGTACTCGATTTCGTCGTAGTCGTAGAACACGACCTTGCCGTTGCGCGTCACGCCGAAGTTCTTCCACAGCATGTCGCCGGGGAAGATGTTGGCCGCCACCAGGTCCTTCAGGGCATTGCCGTACTCGATGACGGCATGCTCCAGCGACTCGCCCTGCGCCTCCTGGATGTAGATGTTCAGGGGCACCATGCGGCGCTCGATGTAGAGGTGCTTGAGGATGAGCACGCTGGGGTCTTCGTCGTCCTCTTCCATCACGCTGGGGGCGAACTTCTTCAGCTCAGCGATCAGTTCCTCGTCAAAGCGGTGGCGCGGGAAGGCGACGTTGGTGAACTCGAGCGAGTCGGCCATGCGGCCCACGCGGTCGTGCTGCTTCACGAGCTGGTACTTGCCCATGATCATCTCGCGCGTGGTTTCTTTTTGCGGCGGGAAGTAGTCCTTGATGACCTTGAACACGAAGGGGTAGGACGGCAGGTCAAACACCAGCATGACCATGCCCTTGATGCCGGGCGCGATGCGGAACTTGTCGCTGGAATGGCGCAGGTGGAAGAGGAAGTCGCGATAGAACAGATTTTTGCCGTGCTTCTGCAGGCCGATGGCGCTGTAGATCTCGCCCCGCGGCTTGCGCGGCATCAGCGTGCGAAGGAACTGCACATAGGCCGAGGGCACGCGCATGTCCACCATGAAGTAGGCGCGCGCGAAGCTGAACAGGGCCAGCAGGTCGTCCTCGCCGAACAGGGCCGCATCGATGTAGAGCCGGTTCTTCGAGTTGTGCAGGATGGGGATGGCGAAGGGCAGGCTGCGGAAGCCATTGATCACCTTGCCGACGATGTAAGCGCCCTTGTTGCGAAAGAACAGCGACGACAGCACCTGGATCTGGAAATTGGTGCGCAAGCGCACATTGCCGACCTGCTCCAGCAAGGCCTCGTACACGAAGTCGATGTCGCGGTCCAGGTCGTCGAACGGCTGCTTCAGCTCGTAGCCTTGCACCACCGCCTTGAGCATCTCGCGCAGGTTCTCGCGCACGGGGTAGTAGGCGCGGAAGGTCGCACCGGTGGCCTCGTCTTCGTCGTCAATGTACTCGGTGGACACCGCCGGGCGCACGAAGATGAAATCGTTGCGGTAGTACTTGCGGT
>CAIQIL010000442.1 GCA_903871865.1 uncultured Burkholderiales bacterium | reverse complement strand
GACCTGAGCTACGACCTGGTGCTGCTGGACCTGCAACTGGGCGACGTGGACGGCTTCGACCTCCTCGCCGAACTGCGCAGCCGCTACCCGGCCTTGCCCGTGGTCGTGGTGTCCGCCTCGGACCGCACCAGCGACGTCATCCGCGCCATCGACATGGGCGCCATGGGCTTCGTGCCCAAGCGCGCCAGCAACGACACCCTGCTCGACGCCCTGCAGCAAGTCATCTCCGGCGGCGTGTACGTGCCCCCCATGAGCATGGGCGCCGACTTCCAACCCACCCTGGCCCACTCGCCCGCCCTGCGCCAGGTCCAGCAGCAGGCCCAGGTGTCCGACTTCCAGAGCGTGCCCAGCCTGCGCGACCTCGGCCTGACCCTCCGCCAGGCCCAGGTGCTGCACCTGCTGCTCAAGGGCCAGCCCAACAAAATGATCGCCCGGGAGCTCGGCCTGTCCGTTGACACCATCAAGGACCACGTGGCCTCCGTGCTGCGCCTGCTGGGCGTGAGCTCGCGCACCCAGGCGGTCATCGCCATCAGCCAGATGCTGCAGCGCCAGGCAGGCGCCCTGACGGCCGGCCCACGCTGAGCCGGAGCCGCACATGTCCCTCGCCACCGAACGCACCCTGCCAACGCCTTCCGACGCCATCCTGCTGGAAGACAGCACCCGCCTCGTTTACCGCCAGCACAGCGCAGCCCTGATCGGCCAATTCCTGGGCGTGCTGGCCGTGACCATGGCCTTCTGGCAACACGCACCGCACCTGACCCTGCTGGGCTGGACAGGCAGCTTCACCTTGTTGTGGGCCCTGCGCTTCATCAACCTCCTGAGCTACGAACGGGCTCTCCTGCAAAACCGGGTGGACCCAGGCCCCTGGTACCGACGCTGGAAAATCGGCGCCATCCTCAGCGCGGCGCTGTGGGGCGTGGTGCCCCTGCTGCTGTACCGCCACGGCGGCCACTTCGAGCGCCTGGTGGTGATGCTGGCGGTGTACTCCTACGCCATCGGCTCGGTGCCCTACATGGCGGCCCACACGCGGCTGTTCATCGGCTGCATGGCCATGTACTTCGTGCCCATGATCGCCATGACCGCCGTCCATGACGCCCAAGGCCTGCAAATCGCGGGCGTCTGGGGCCTGATGTGCCTGTGCGTGCTGACGCTGGGACACGCCTTCCGCAACATGTTCGGTGAAATGGTCGGCCTGCGCATGCACACCCAGGAGCTCGCCCAAAAGCTGCGCGGCGAGATGCAAGCCGCCGAGGCCGCCCAGCGCGATGCCGAAGCCGCCAACCGCGCCAAGACCCAGTTCTTTGCCGCCGCCAGCCACGACCTGCGTCAGCCGCTGCACGCCCTGGGCCTGTTCGCCGAAGCCTTGCGCAACCGCAGCAAGGACGTCGAAGTCGCCCACCTGGTCAACAGCATCAACAGCTCGGTCGATGCCCTGGAGGGCCTGTTCAGCGAATTGCTCGACATCACCAAGATCGACACCGGCGGCGTGGACATCGAACCCGAGCACTTCGCCATGCGCGACCTGTTCACCCGCATCCAGCTGCACTTCGAGCCCATCGCTTTCGAGAAAGGCCTGATGCTGAGCTTCCACGGTGAGCAACACCACTGCTACGCCGACCCGCTGGTGGCCGAGCGCATCCTGCGCAACCTGGTCTCCAACGCCATCCGCTACACCGAGGACGGCGGCGTGCTCGTGTCTTGCCGCAAACGCGGCGACCAACTCTGTCTGCAGGTCTGGGACACCGGCATCGGCATCGCCGACAAGGAGCAGGGCCGCATCTTCGAAGAGTTCTACCAGACGCAGAGCAACCGCCCGCTGCAGCCACACCACCGCAAGGGCCTGGGGCTGGGCCTGGCCATCGTCAAGCGCCTGGCCGACCTGATGAGCGCGCCGCTCACCCTGCGCTCCCGCGTGGGGCGCGGCACCGTGTTCACCTTGATGCTGCCCATCGGGCGCGCACCGCGCATGCAGCCTGTCAGCACCTCGCCCAAGCCCTCGCTGGGCGTCACGCTCGACCGCCGCCACATCGTCGTGGTCGAAGACGAGCTGGCCGTGCTGGAAGGCTTGCAAGTGCTGCTCAAGGGCTGGGGGGCCACCGTCAGCGCCTTTGACTCCGTGGCCGCCGTGAGCGCCTGGGCCGAGGGCTTCGACCCCGACACCACACCGCGTCCCGACCTGCTGATGGTGGACTACCGACTGCCCGACCAGCGCACCGGCATCGACGCCATCAAGGCCCTGCGCAACGTTTTTGGCCCCGATCTGCCCGCCATCCTCGTGACCGGCAGCACCATGACCCAGCACGAAGAAGAAGCGCGGCAGCACCAGTTCCACGTGCTGCTCAAACCCGTGGTGCCGACCAAGCTGAGGGCGATGATCGCCTTCAAGCTCGGTCTGCGTTGACCACGCTGACCACGCTGAGCTCGGTCAGCGTCGGCCTCAAGCGCGGCAGAGCTGCTCGCGCGCCGCGGCGTACTCCGCCTTCAGGCGAGCCACCAGCTCGGCCGTGGGCACGACCTGCTTGATGGCGCCGATGCCCTGGCCGCAGCCCCAGATGTCCTTCCAGACCTTGGCGTCGCTGCCGTCCTTGCTGCCAAAGCTCATCTGGCTGGGGTCACCATCGCCCAGGGTGTCGGGGTCCAGGCCGGCCTTCACGATGGACGGGCGCAGGTAGTTGCCGTGCACGCCGGTGAACTTGCTGGAGTAGAGGATGTCGGCGCTGCTGCTGTCCACGATCATCTGCTTGTAGGCATCGACCGCGCGGGCCTCTTCGGTCGCGATGAAGGCCGAGCCGATGTAAGCGAAATCCGCCCCCATGGCACGCGCCGCCAGGATGGATCGGCCATTGGCGATCGAGCCCGACAGCGCCACCGGGCCGTCGAACCACTCGCGGATTTCCTGCACCAGGGCGAAGGCACTGGTCGTGCCGGCATGGCCACCTGCACCGGCCGCCACAGCGATCAGGCCATCGGCGCCCTTCTCGATGGCCTTGCGCGCGAACTTGTTGTTGATGATGTCGTGCATGACCACGCCACCGTAGCTGTGCACGGCCTGGTTCACATCCTCGCGCGCGCCCAGCGAGGTGATGATCAACGGCACCTTGTACTTGACGCACATCTCCAGGTCGTGGTCGAGCCGGTCGTTGCTCTTGTGCACGATCTGGTTGATGGCGAACGGCGCGGCCGGGCTGTCCGGGTTGGCGCGGTTGTGGGCGTCCAGCGACTCGGTGATCTCGGCCAGCCACTCGTCGAGCTGGGCCGCAGGGCGGGCGTTCAGCGCGGGCATGGAGCCCACCACGCCGGCCTTGCACTGGGCGATCACCAGCTTGGGCGTGCTGATGATGAACATCGGCGAAGCGATGACGGGGAACGGGACGCGCTTGAGCACTTCGGGCAGGGCCATGGGGTCTCCTCGGTGGGGGTTCTCGGAACTCAAAAGAAAAAGGACACCCATGCCGGCAGGCGCCAGCCCGGGGTGTCCTTGCGGTCAGATGCCATCCTGACAGATCAGGGGGTGGCGATCAGGTCCGGCTTCGCGATCAAATGCCCGCGCTCAGAAAGCGTCCAGCGGCATGGCCGAAACGCTGTCGCCGCCGTCCAGGATGGTGTCGCGCAGCGAAGCGATGCGGGCCAGGATGTGGTCGCCATAGAAACGCGCGGTGGCGATCTTGGCGGCCATGAACTCGGCGTCTTCGCCGGCGGCCAGCTTGTCTTCGGCCACGATCAGGGCACGGGCCATCTGCCAGCCGGAGACCAGGTTGCCGGCCAGCATCAGGTAAGGCACGGAGCCAGCGAACACGGCGTTCGGGTTCGACTTGACGTCGCTCACGACGAAGTCCACCACCTGCAGGAAGGACTCTCGGGCAGCCTTCAGTTGCACAGCCAGCTTCTTGCCAGCGGCGCTCGGGCGAGCGGCCAGCTGGCCTTCCGTGTCGGCGATCTGGGCCGCGATGGCCTTGGCCAGGGCACCGCCGTCGCGCGAGGTCTTGCGGCCGACCAGGTCGTTGGCCTGGATGGCCGTCGTGCCTTCGTAGATCGGCAGGATGCGCGCATCACGGTAGTACTGCGCCGCACCGGTTTCCTCGATGAAGCCCATGCCGCCGTGCACCTGCACGCCCAGCGAGGTCACCTCCACCGAGTTCTCGGTGCTGAAGCCCTTGATCAGCGGCACCAGGAATTCGTAGAAAGCCTGGGCCTGCTTGGCCACGGCCGCGTCGGGGTGGTTGTGGGCGGTGTCGTAAGCGGCAGCGCCGACCAGGGCCATGGCGCGCTCACCCTCGATCAGGGCGCGCATCGTCAGCAGCATGCGCTTGACGTCCGGGTGGTGGATGATCGCCACCGACTCCTTGGCCGAGCCGTCCACCGGACGCGACTGGACGCGGTCACGGGCATAGGCCACGGCGTGCTGGTAAGCACGCTCGGACACGCCCAGGCCTTGCAGGCCCACGTCATAGCGGGCGGCGTTCATCATGATGAACATGTACTCGAGGCCGCGGTTCTCTTCACCGACCAAGTAACCGATGGCGCCTGCACCCACGTCACCCTTGTCGTCGCCATAGACCAGCACGGCGGTCGGCGAGGCCTTGATGCCCAGCTTTTCTTCGATGGACGCGCAGTACACGTCGTTGCGTTGGCCCAGCGAACCGTCGGCATTGACCAGGAACTTCGGCACCACGAACAGCGAGATGCCCTTGACGCCTTCGGGGGCGTCGGGCGTGCGGGCCAGCACGAGGTGAACGATGTTCTCGGTCATGTCGTGCTCACCGTAGGTGATGTAGATCTTCTGACCCGACACGCGGTAGGTGCCATCGGCCTGCTTGACGGCCTTGGAACGCACCAGGGCCAGGTCGGAGCCGGCTTGCGGCTCGGTCAGGTTCATGGTGCCGGTCCACTTGCCGGAGACCAAGTTGGGGATGTAGCGGGTCTTGAGCTCGTCGCTGCCCGCGGTCAACAGGGCT
>CAIQIL010000441.1 GCA_903871865.1 uncultured Burkholderiales bacterium | reverse complement strand
TCACGCCGGCATCGCGTCGGCATAGGCGTCGCGCACGAACTCGATCGTATTCTCGTGCTGTCCGTACCCGGCGCCCGGCAGGCTTGCCCACACGCGCCGCACCTTGCTGACCGCCGATTCAAATCGGCCTGCGTCGATGTCTGCCAGCCCGCCGCGCTGGCGGATCAGTTCCAGCGCGATGGCGTCCTGGCTTGCCGGCGTGAAATCGCTGATGCCCAGGCGCGGCGCCACGTCATCAAAGGTCGTGGCCGTGATCTGGTAGGCACCGGCCGCGCTGGTCTTGATGGCCTTGCCCGCCTTGTCGGTGTAGGGGAAGAACTGGCGCGGGTGATCGGCGTAGCCAAAGAAGCTGCGGCCCTTTGCCGGCCAGCCGAACAGGGCGTTATAGCCGCCCTGCCCTGCGGTGCCCTCGGACACGCGCAGCATGCGCAGGAAGGCTTGTCGGTTGGTGGTGTTCATGTCCTGGCCCCAGGTTGTCGGGTCGATGTAGTTGCCGACCTCGTACAGCGTGCCCGCTGTCTGGTCTTCGTCCGGCGTGTCGCCACCGGCCAGCGCCGCGAGGTTGTCGCGCTGCCAGACCGCCAGCGCGATCCCTGCCAGCGCGGCCACACCGATGGCGATGGCTTCGGCTTGCTTCACACGATTTCTTCGAAATATTCAGCTGAAGCCTGCATTGCCCCTGCCGTTGTGACGTTGCCCAACCACATGACGCCCTCTCCTGGCTGCACGATCACGGGTTCCTGAAAGACGACCGAGTCCGAGCCATTGGCCCCGACGTTGGCCGAGTGGAAATAGCCCGAGTCCACCGCCGTGGCCGTGTTCGTGACCTCATAGGCCACAGCCACCGACGCGGCGCCCGTCATCTTTGCCGCGATGCCTGCCGGCTTGATCGTGCCCACCGTTGCGAGCTTGCGCGCCATGCCGATGAACTGCGCCTGAGTGCTCGACATGCGCGATGTTTTGACCACCAGCCGCCGACCACTGCCGGCCGGGTTCCACAGCAGACCGGCCGCAGCAAACCCCGCCGCATTGTTCGGCCCGACGTTGAACACGAAGGCGTTTCCTGCGATGCTTCGCGCCTTGCCACCGTCGATGGTGGACACCTCGCCCGTGATGCGGTCATCAACGAAGTCTGACCCCGCGATGATGAGCGTTCCCTTGTTGGCCGCGCCCGACTTGTCGCTGACGGTCAGGCCGCCAAATTCACGGTTGCGCATGCCCTGTCCGGCGCTGATCGGCCCCACCGTCGTGCCCACATCCTCGCGGATGGACACCGGGCCGGTGCTGCTGATGATTCGATAGAACGCGCCCGACACGGGGAGCCACTGAGAGCCGCCCGCACTCAGGTTGAAGTCATAGAACTGGACGTTGTTTCCACTCATGGTCAGGCCTTGCGCAATGCGTAGATGGCGACACCACCGGCCAGCAGCAGCGCCCCTAAAGTGATGTAGTCGGTCATGGCCCCGCGCCCCTTGGCGTCGTTGTAGGCCGCGCTCACCAGCGCCCCGGTTGTGTCCAGGGCGCGGAATGCTTGCGTGGTCATGTCCTTGGTGGCCGCCTGCTGCTTGCCAATGACCGAATCGACCACATCGAAGGCCTTTCCGATGGCGCCCGCGTCCAGCACGTTGACGGTGCTTCCGCCCGTGGCCTGGACCGCGCCGTCGCCGAAGGTGGCCCGGTTGTCGATCTGGTTTGTGGTGTTGGCGCTGCTGCTGTTGCTGCTATTGCTGCCCAACAGTGAACCGAGCAAGCCCATGTCAGCCCTTTTTCATGAGGTAGAGCGCGCCCAGCAGGCCCACCACAAGCAACCACGGCGGGATGCCCGAGCCCTTGCCGTACACAGTGAAGTCACCGAAGCCACCCCAGGACGCGCCGCTTTGGTTTGCACCGCTGCGCGTGTCGTTGGTCTGGTTGAGGTTCAGTGGTGGAAGTGGGAAAGGTGGCATACGTCAGGCCTTTTTCATGAGCCACCACAGGCCCGCGCCCAGCAGCAGCAGACCCGGCGTGATGGCGAAGCCCGCACCGCCCTGCCCGTTGCTGAACACCGGGTTGCCGAAAGCATCGGTGCGGCCCTGCACGGCCGTGCCACGGTATGGCGTGGCGACGGCGTGCAGGCCCATCGGGTTGCCGATGTAGGCGTCTTCGCTGGCGTAGTTCTGATCGGGCTCAACGCCCAGGGCCGTGGACAGGAAGCCCGAGAACAGGCGCACGGCCCGGACCCGGTCCGCCACGTCGTTGGCCGCGACTTGTTGGGTGTCGTCCATGCACCGCCCCCGATCAGTAGTCGTTCAGGTGGATGAGCTCTTCGCTTTCCACAAAGAACGTCTCCGAGGCCGAGAAGGTGGCAAAGAAGGTGGCCGAGCGCACGCCAGCACCACGCGGCACGGGCGCGCTGGTGGTGTCCCACACGCGGCCGTTGGCGATGTTGTCCAGCACGGGGTCGTAACACACATGGTTCGCCTGCGGCACGCGCTGCGCGCGCTTCTGCTGTTCCTGCAGGATTGCCTTGCTCACCTTGTATTCATCAACGCCTTCGCGCACCACACGGATGTCTGTGGCGTTGGCCGAGAACAGGTGGATGCGGCGGAAGACCGAGCCACCGCCCGCAGGGTCCATGTGGGGGATGGGGATGGCGAATTCGCCAGCGGCCGGCGCCTGGACCTGCAGGCGGTGCCGGCGCAGGATCAGGAAGCGGATGGCCTGTTCGCCCTGGATGGGCACGGCCGGGGAAACCTCGGCCACACCGGACAGCGTGGGCGACGTGGCGCCGCTGATGGTGATTTCCAGGCGCAGCTGGGTGATGCCCGATTCCAAGGACAGGTCCAGCGCGCCGGCCTGGAATCCGTTCACCGTGCGCGCACGCGGTTCCATGAAGTCCAGGGTCAGCAGGCCTGCCGTGTTGGGGTTGCCCTTGAAGGCGTTGATGGTGTTCAGCGCGGCGCCGGTCGTGTCCCAGATCACCTTCCCGTTGGCTTTCAGCTGCACGCTGGTGATGTTCGACACCGTGAAGGTGCCGCCCAGCTGCAGGTGGATGGCTTCCAGGGTGGAGCCGAAAAGAGTGGGGCCCAGGTCGCACACAGCGACACCGGACGCGACGACGTTTTGAAACGCCTGCAGGACGCGGGTTTGGTTCATGGTGCGTCCCCGGCTCAGTTCATGGCATCGCGGACGATGGGCAGCTGCTTGGCAACGATGGTGCCGATCACGCCGATGGCCGCCGACTTCACCAAGGTGTTGTCCACGAACTTGTAGATGGCAAAGGCGATGCCGGCGCCCAGGGCGACTTTCGTCAGGTTGGCAGTGTTCATGAGGTGCTTTCTCAGGGTGTTGGTTGATGGATCGCCGCCGCAGGGCGATCCCCTCACGGCTTGAGCCCCGATCACATCCCCAGGCCCGAAAAAGCAGAAACGGCCCCACTCAGGGGGCCGCCCTTAGGGCGCCTTTTTGCGCGCCGGCTTCGGTGGTGTTTTTTTGGCTCTGGCGTTGCCGAAGGACAACACTCCGCGTGCTGGCGCTGTCTCCCAGGCCCTGCGCTCTATCCAGTGCAGATCGGGCAGGCTTGAGATTTCCTCAGGGCGAACGCCTAAGGTGCGCGCCATGGCCCTGGCGTCTTCGCCGAATGTCAGCCGGCCCACATGGATCACGTCCACGTTCGACACGAAGGACTTGTCCACCTCGGCCGCGCGCTGGCTCACGCCGATGATGGCGAGGCCCTTGCGCTCACCGTCCTGGCCGCGATAGTCGCGCCCCACGTTGACGCACCGCCGCCACGCGGCCGGCGCCTTGTTGGCCTTCGTCACCTCGGCCAGTTCGTCCACCACCATGACGAGGTTTCCGGCCGCCCACGCCGCCCGACAAAACACATCGAACTGCGCGATGACATCGCCCGCGTGGTCAGGCTGCACGCGGATGGCGAAGCGGCGCGCCCTCATGGCCCGGATGTAGGCCGGCGCCTCACCCAGCGCGCCCGACATGGGCACGCCCAGGGCATCCAAACCCGGATCATGCTTGAAGTCCCACACCAGCAGGCGCGGCGGCCGCGTCTTCTGCAGGTGCTGCAGGACGTGGGCCGTCTTGCCGGTGCCGCGTGCCCCGAAGACCGCCAGCGTGAGGGGCTTCCCCTCAGGCCGCTGCATGAGACAGCGCGCCTGAGGCCGATACCTGGCCGTCGCCCTGAGGCGCCGCGCCTGAGTCGATCACCTGCGCGACGTTCTCAGGCACCACGCTGGCCTGTTTGGCTTCGTGCTCGGTCATGGCCGCGACGTAGCCCAGGCCCAGCGGCAGGCAGGCCACCACCAGCAGCGTGACTTCGGGGTAGGCCGCCGCGAACGGTGCCAGCCGGTCCAGATAGCGCACGATGATGGGCGCCGCCGCCTCGCCCGGACCTTGCAGCGCGGCATCGGTCCAGTGGTTGTGAATCTCGGGCATGGTGCGGGCGATGCGCTCGCGCAAGATGCGCAGCAGCCACACCGGGATGAGGGCAAGTCCGGCGATCAGTGCAGGCGGCAGGCCAGCGGGCTGCTGCACCTGGCTGGCGCCCTGCCCTTGCTGGCCGGCTTCGTCCGTGTTGCCCTGCTCGACACCTGCCGCGAGGTTTTCGAGTTCGTCCACCACTTCCGTGGCGGTGTTGCCCGGCTGGGCGTTGGGATCGTCTTTTCGTTGGATCATGGTTCAGCCCAGTAGCGTGCCGTGTCCGCGCTTGGCGGCCGGCGTGGGTGTTGGGGCCGGCTCAGGTGCCGGCGACGGTGCCGGCGTGCTGGCCGGCTTTGTTTCGTCTTCCTCCGGCGTCATCGCCGCCATGACAAGGCGCTTTGCGCGCGTGCCCGGCTTTGCGAACGACGAAATGCCGCACTTGTGGCAACCGATTGAGAGCGTGCCCGTGGCTTTTTCGTCCACGGTGGCCTCAGGGTTGCCACAGGTGCCGCACCGGACATAGCCGATGCGGCCGGGCATCACAGCACCCGGACAGCGGCGACAGGCACCGCGACGACCTCTCCATCCGCATCGAATCGGATGGACACGGTTTCGTCTCCCTGCAGGGCATCCTTGAAGACCACGCCAGCGTGGTCAAAGCGGGGGTGCTCGGAGTCGGTCACTTTGACCGACTGCCACGGGGTGAACAGCTTGTTCATGCTCAGTTCCTTTGAGTTGCGATCCCCCGCCACCCCGAACCTTTGCCCACTTGAAGACCTCGCCCCGCTTCGGGGTCCGGTGCACGCTGTACCCGATGGGCTCGGGCGTACAGTTATTGACACGAGTCCAAGGGCGCGCGGCTTCGCCACGCGCAGCGCGCTCCCGCTGCCGCTGCTCAATCTGGCCCTGGCGCTGCTCCATGACCGCCGTCAGGCGTTGCACCACGCGCGGGATTGATCCCTTGTCCTCAGGCTGCACGCTGGCCGTGACCCAGGCCGAGCGTTCCGACTCGACCTCATCACGGCGTGGCCGTGCGAATGTGCAGATGCCCACCGTGACCCGTTCAAAGGTCGTGGCTTGCACACCAGCTGCACGCGGCGCACCCAATTCACCATAGCGATTCGCCTCCCCGTGTTGGTCGCGCAGCATGCGCAGCGTGTGGGCCTTGCGTTTGGCCGTTGGGCCGCCCTGCGCCATCGTATAGGCCGCCCAGCCGGCGCGGATGCGCTGCGCTTCGTCCTGCTCAGACTCAGGGCCGCCCATGATGGCTTCCACGCCCGACACGTTGACCATCATCAAGGCGTCGTGCAGCTGCTGCGCCGCGTCCATGGGCACGGCCCCAGGGTGCACCCGGCGCAGTTCGCGCCACACCGTGACCGGCGCCCCGCCGATCTGCTGAAACTGGCGGATGCGCCATGTGCTTGCCCAGGCCTCGACCCTGGCCGACGACTCAAGCGCCGGGTTTCCGTAAAGGTCGTTTCCGACGTGCATGCCGTCGATGTTCTTCGCCACGTACTTTGCGACGTAGGCCACGGCCGAACCCTTGCGCGGGTCGATGGCCTCGACCTTGATCCGGTATCTGTCCGCGCCCGGCTCATCGGGCGAATCGTTGGAGAGGAAGTAGCGCCCCAGAAGCAGCCCTAAGGCCAGCGACGAATCGGCTTGCTTGGTGGTCTGCGGCTTGAACCACAACAGCATGTGCCAGTGTGGGCACCCGTCGTGATGAGGCTCGGCGATGCGGAAGCCATAGAGCCCCAGGCCGGCCCGCGCTGCAGCCGTGCGAAAGCGCGCCCACTGCTTTGCAAGGTAGGCCTGCGCTTGGTTTGGCAGGGTTCCGTCATAGGCCGGATTGGGGGTGTCCAGCACCTTGCCGCGCCGCCACTTGTGCATGCGCGATGGGCACGTGACCGTTACCATCGTTGCCCGGTGTCCCAGGTCGTTGGCGATGAGCTCAAACCCGCTGATGCGCGTCATGAGTTCAGCCCGGCGCACCGCGCCATTTGCCACCCCGCGCGCCGCCAGATTGGCGATTGTTTCCGCCTCGCCCCGCTCGTTCACCGCCACGGTGCGCGCGAGGGCTTCGGCATTGCGCGCACGCTGGCCGCGCCGACGCTTGAGCGACTGAGCCGACACGTAGCACCCGCCACGGCGGCCGGCGTGCACCAGCCCCAGGCCGATGGCCGCGCCTTCCATGACCTTGGCATGGATGCCCCGCAGGATGCGCCGCCAGAAGATCGGATCACGGGCACGCGACACGATGCCGCCCGCCGTGTTGTGCTTCGCCCTCGGGATGTGGTCTTCCAGGCCCCTGCGCCTCATGTCGTTGCGCACCGTCCAGGCCTGCGCCCGCACCGTCAGGCGCTTGACCCACTCGGCCGGCTTGCTGGCCCTGGCACGCGCCACGCGCACGCTCACGGCGTCCAGCAGTCCCGCCATCTGGCGCGCTTCGGCCTCAGCCTTTCGGCACAGGTCAGCATCGGTGTCGCCATGCACCACGCCCGCCCGCTCTGCCGCGCGCAGCTGGCCCACCAGCCCGAAGCCCCAGGCGGCCGAGGCCTGCGCGTTGACCGTTCGGCGCTTCGCCCATTCACGGTGTATCACGTCCACCCACTCAGCAGGCCAGCCCTGGCAGAGCTTTTCGACGTGCAGGCGCAATGCTTCGGCCTCACGTACCCACGCCGGCCGGGCCTTGATCTGAGAGAGCGTCAGGCTCACGCCAGCGCCCCCCACCCATGGCACGACCTGGCTACTTTCACCAGCCATTTGGCGAACGGCAAAGGCGTTGTTTCCCGCTCGGCCTGCCCCATGTGCTCGACCTCCACCCGACCTGGCTGCACTGGCTCCGGCAACTCAGGCACAGGCCCCACGATGTAAATCCCCGTTGGCTTGAGCGCCCGGTGGCCGAAGTCCGACTGATTGACGAACACCAGCACGCCGCCGAACTTGTCGCGCACACCTGGCGTCAGGCACCCCGCCACTTTCCACAGTTCCGACCCTTTCGGGTGCTCGACGACGCCACCGAAGGCGCGCACCATGTCCAAAGACCAGATTGCCAGCTGGCGTTCATCCGGCCTTGGCTTTGCCATATTCTTGTACTGCCCCCAGGCGCGGCAAGGTGGATGGAACACGCCAGGGCACCCGCCCTGCCATTTGCGCGCGTCCCGCTTCTTGTCCCAGGCATCGACGCCCTGCATGTCCTTGTAGTGGCTTCGACCACGCACGAAAAGGGCCGCCACCATCACAGCACCACCCCCTGCCCTGCCTTGCGCGCCATTGCCGCACGCTGCAGCAGCACCAAGCGCAGCGCGCCCAGGCGCTCACGCACCGCAGGCGGGCAGGGAGCCGGCGCCCCCTGCTCTGCTGCATTGAACCGGCGAAAGCTGCCGTTGTGGCCGGATGTCTCGCCCAGGCCCGTGAGGTCTTCGGGGCCGTCCTCGTTGGTGAAGTGGCGCATGTCAGCCCCCGAACTCGATCAATACGCACCCGACCAAAAGCCGCAAGCGCCACCCACTCAGGAACGCGCACATGCCAAATGCATTGGGCACGACAGAAACCCTTATCAAGCTGAATCGACGCATGTCAGCACCCCTTGACGGATGGCAGCAGCGCGCACGCCGCCCAGGTGATGAAGCAGGCCACAGCCCAGGCCCAATCGGTTGCGGTGCTCGGCATGGCTCAGACCTCAACCAGCGTGCCGAAATCGTCTACGACGGCTTTTTTCGGCAGCCAGATGAACCCCGGCGCCCAAAGAATGATGGGCATGACTTCCCAAAAGCCCGCCCACGCACCTTTGAAAATCCGTGTCTGGAACAGCCGAACATCGATGCTCCCGATGTCGTCTGTGTCGTTGATGTAGCACGCCATGTGATCCCCCGATCAGATCCCCGCCAGCCCTTGAAGCAAAGGCGCCGGGTTCGGGTGATGGGGGATCAGATGAAGGAACCCGGCGCAGGGCGAACCATAGCCTATCGGGTGGATAGGGTGTCAACACCCCACCCCCTATATCAGCCTGATAGGCTTTCACCGCTTGACATGATCGGGCAAGATGTGCATTCAACTTGATCGGGGGATCAAAATGCACTTCACTCCTGCGTTACTCGACGCAGCGAAAGCCGCCCAGGGGATCACCTCTGACTACCGGCTTTGCCGCGTCCTTGGCGTCACAGATCACGCCCTTTACACCTACCGCCGAGGTCGCACGCCTGACGACGAAAGAGGCCTCAAACTGGCTGAAATGGCCGGACTTGACGGCAGTTGGGTGCTAGTCAACCTTTCGGCCGAGCGTGCCAAAGACCCCGCACAGCGGGCCGCCTACATCACCGCCGCCACCATCCTGGCCGCCGCGCATCCCGCGCGAACTGTGGACATTTTGTCCAGGCTGAACAGGGAGGTTGAACTCCCAAAATCTGAGAGCGTCAACGGCTCGAAAGGGCCGTTCCTGGCCCCCGTTGGCGCTGGTTCCACACGCTATACATCGTAGAAAGTATGTTCTTGCGATGGTGGAGGCAGCTCCGCACACACATCACCAGGATTTCGTATACTCCCCAGGGTATAAAGTCGCAATACAAGCGAGGTCTGTGATGAACTCCCAAGCGTTTCTGCCGCCCTTGCTCGGCGGGCTCATGATCGGAGCCGCCAGCGTGCTGCTGCTGATCGGGCTCGGTCGCATCGCCGGCATCAGCGGCATCACTTTCGGCCTGATGGACCGTCCGAACTGGAATGCAGCCAACCTCTGGCGCGTGGGTTTTGTGCTCGGCCTCGTGCTGGCAGGCTGGCTCTGGACGCAGGCAGCCCACGCCACACTGGCACCGGCTCGCACCAGCCAAGTCCCGCTGTTGATTGTCAGCGGACTGCTCGTTGGCTGGGGCACGTCTTTGGGCAGCGGCTGCACCAGCGGTCATGGCGTGTGCGGGCTGGGGCGGCTGTCGCTGCGTTCGCTCGCGGCGGTCATCACCTTCATGCTCACGGGGGCCATCACGGTTTATGTGAGCCGGCACCTGCTGTCACTTTGAGCGAGGTCCGCCATGCCACACACACACAACACGAGCACCCCAGGCACCCAGAACACCGGACCAGCCTGGCATGGCTTTGTCATTGCCCTGGGATGCGGCCTCCTCTTTGGCTGGGGGCTGACGCTGTCGGGCATGAGCGATCCGTTGACCGTGCAAGCCTTCCTCGACGTGGCTGGCGACTGGGACCCCAGCCTGGCTTTCGTGATGGGCGGTGCCGTCGCGGTCAGCCTGTTTGGCTTCCAGTGGCTGCTCAAACGTCGCCAAGCACCGGTGTGCGGCACGGTTTTCCACGTGCCACAGAACAAGGCGATCGATGCACGCCTGCTGCGGGGTGCCGCGTTGTTCGGTATCGGCTGGGGGCTGTCGGGCTATTGCCCTGGGCCGGCCTTGACGTCGCTGCTGGCAGGCAATGCCGAGGTCTGGGTGTTCGTGCCTGCGATGCTGGCGGGCGCCTGGCTGCAGCGTCAGACGAACCGGCACTGACATCCACCAGCGCCGACAAGCAAGGCCAGCTCAGCGCCAGCGGGCGCGCCAGACGTGGTCGGTTTCGTCCACCCGGACGAAGTCGAAGGCGTCGAGTTCGTCCACCAGGCAGTGCTGCAGCCGCTCGATGAGGGCGCGGTGCTCGGCATCTTGGATGGGGGCGCCCACGGGGCTGGCCACATGGCGCTCTTCGACCTGGTGCGACCAGAACGGCAGCAGCACGTGCAGCACCGGTGTGCCCGAGCGGCCGAACTTCCACGCCCTCACCTCGCCTCGAAAACGGTCCAGGCTGCCGGCCACCTGCACACCCACGAAGGTGTTGATGCGGGGCAGGACGCTCATGGCGGCTTGGACTTCGGTGGTCGTGAGCTCCTGCGTGAGGAAATCACCTGAATAAAAAGGCGCGTCGGGGTCGAGGTGGTCGGCGAACCCCAGGCGAACGAATTGCTGAACGACGTTGATGCGTCGCGTGGAGGTGATGGGCATGGGACGGCTGCGGCCAAAAGGCTGCGTGTTTTGCTGCAGAGCAACATTGTCCGCGATGAGCTCAATGCCCTCAGTATGATGGGGGTCATTCTGGGGAGCCTGCCGCTCACTTGTCATGGCCAGGCTTTTACACTCAAGCCTTGCGCGAAGCCCCAATTGGCGGGACCCGCGCAATCACACAGGGCAGGACGGGATGTGCGGCATTGCAGGGCGCTTGAATCGGACGAGGCAGGTTGAGCCCGCGTTGCTGACGGCCATGGTCCAGCGCCTGGCCCACCGTGGCCCCGATGGCCAGGGCGTCTGGACGGGCGGCCCCGATGGTCGCATCGGCCTGGCCCACAGCCGCTTGAGCAGCATCGACCTGGCCGGTGGCCACCAGCCCATGGGCAACGAAGACGGCGCCATCCAGGTCGTTTTCAATGGCGAAATCTTCAACCACATCGAGCTGCGCGCCGAGCTGATCGCCCAAGGCCACACCTTCCGCACGCACTCCGACACCGAAGTCATCGTCCACCTCTACGAGCAGGTCGGCGAGGCCTTCGTGGACCACCTCAACGGCCAGTTTGCCATCGCCCTGTGGGACGGCCGCCAGCGCAGGCTGGTGCTGGCGCGCGACCGCACCGGCATCCGCCCTTTGTTTTTCACCTGGACACCGGACGGCCTGGTCTTTGCCTCCGAGGTCAAGGCGCTGTTCGCCCTGCCCGAGGTGCCGCGCGCGCTGGACGTGGGCGCCCTGGGCGAAACCTTCACCTACTGGGCCCCCCTGCCCGGCCGCACCGTGTTCCAGGGCGTCGACGCCCTGCAGCCCGGCACCCTGATGGTGGTGGACGCGCAAGCGCCTGATCTGCGCGCCAGTGCCCGTCTGCACCGCTACTGGGATTGGGATTTTGACGATGGCGATTTTTCGGCCGACACCCATGCCCGCCGCGGTGGCATACACCAAGGCGAGGATTTGGCCGAAGAACTGCGCGCGCTGCTGATCGATGCCGTGCGCCTGCAGCTGCGGGCCGACGTGCCCGTGGGCGCCTACCTCAGCGGCGGGCTGGACTCGTCCATCGTCACCACGCTGATCAAGCATTTCACCGACACGCCGCTGCGCACCTTCTCGCTGACCTTCGACGACGCCGAATTCGACGAAAGCGCGCAGCAGGCCGAGCTGGTCGCTCACTTGGGCACTTCGCACAGCAGCCTGCGATGCAGCCGTGCCGACATCGCCCAGGCTTTTGCCGACACCATCTGGCACACCGAGGCCCCGGTGCTGCGCACGGCCCCCACGCCGATGATGCTGCTGGCCCGCCATGTGCGCGAATCTGGCTTCAAGGTCGTGCTGACGGGCGAAGGCGCCGACGAGGTCTTCGGCGGCTACGACCTCTTCAAGGAAGCGCGCATCCGCCGCTTCATGGCGCGCCAGCCGCAATCGAAGGCACGACCGCAGCTCATCGACAGGCTCTACCCCTACCTGCGCCATTCGCCCGCCGCGGCCCGGGTGCTGGCCCAACGCTTTTTCGCCGAGGGCGCCGAGCACGCGCACCAGCCGCACTTCGGCCACCACCCGCGCTGGCAGACCACCCAGCGCATCTGGCAGTTTTTCTCGCCCGATGCGCGCGCGCAGCTGGCCGGCTGGAACCACCTGGCCGCGCTCGAAGCCCACCTGCCTGCCGCGCACGCGGGCTGGCAGCCGCTGCAGCGCGACCAGTACATCGAGGCCCACACGTTGATGTCGGGTTACTTGCTGAGCTCGCAAGGCGATCGCATGGCCATGGCCGCGTCCATCGAAGGGCGCTTCCCTTTCCTGGACCACCGCGTCATCGAGTTCGGCAACCGCCTCCCGCCACGCTACAAGCTCATGGGCTTGACCGAAAAATACCTGCTCAAGCGATCGGTCCATGGCCTGCTGCCAGAAGGCATCCGCACCCGCACCAAGCAGCCCTACCGCGCCCCCGACAGCGCCTGCTTCTTCGAGCAAGGCCGTGCGCTGGACTGGGTGGCCGAGCTACTCAGCCCCGCACGCCTGGCCGATGCCGGCTTGTTCGACGCGCAGGCCGTGGGCAAGCTGATGGCCAAGTGCGCGCAAGGTCGGGCGATTGGTTTCGGCGACAACATGGCGTTGGTGGGCGTGTTGTCCACCATGCTGCTGCACGAGCGTTTTGTGCGCGCACACTGACCGACACCCCGAGCAGCCACCCCCAGGTCACACCCCATGCTCCTCCACGATTTCTTCCAGCGCAGCGCCACGCACAGCCCCGACCACATCGCCTTGGTCAGCGACGGGCAACGCCACAGCTTCGGCGAGCTGCTGCAGCGATCGCAGCAACTGGCATCGGCACTGCAAGCCCTCGGGCTGCAACGCGGCGACCGGGT
>CAIQIL010000440.1 GCA_903871865.1 uncultured Burkholderiales bacterium | reverse complement strand
TGCCAGGGCCAGTGGTGGCCCGACACCGATTTCCGCGCCGGCTTCCACCTGTTGCGCCCGCTGGGCGGCGACAGCGAGGCTGGCTACCTGACCCTGGCGGGGCTGACGGCCATCCACCTGGCGCACCGTTGCCTGGCGCTGGTTGTGGCGCTGGCCTTGGCCACCTACGCCTGGCGCCTGGGGCGCTGGCAGGTGGGCGTTGATTTGGGCGGTCATTTGGGCGGTGCACGGCCCTGGCGGCGCGAGGCCCGCGTGCTGGTCGGCTTGCTGCTTTGGCAGCTGGCTTCCGGCCTGAGCAACGTGGTGCTGGGTTGGCCCCTGGTGGCGGCCCTGGCCCACACGCTGGGTGCGGCCTTGCTGGTGGCCTGGCTGGTGCGGCTGTGGGTGCTGCCGCGCGGTGCGATCGGGCATCTGGCACACGCTGTGCAACAGGGGCACCCAGGGCAAGCCAAGCCCGCGCGACATCAGGGACATCACCCTGGAGCCGCGCACCCGACTGCGTCATAGTCGAAGCAGCTTACCGAGCCTTGAACATGTCCGACACCTTCGCGCCTTCCACGGTTTCCACGGCCACCCTGTCCGCTTCGGCCCAGGCATCGGCCCCCGCTTCGGGCCCCACTTCTGCCGTGCGCCCGCTCGCCGTCTGGCGCCAGTACCACGTGCTGACCAAACCCCGCGTGGTGCAGCTCATTGTGTTCTGTGCCGTCATCGGCATGCTGCTGGCCGTGCCTGGCGTGCCTTCGGCGGCCGAGGCGCTCAAGGCCCTGGCGGCCTGCATCGGCATCTGGTTGGTGGCGGGTTCGGCCGCAGCCTTCAATTGCCTCATCGAGCAGGGCATCGACGCCCGCATGAAGCGCACGGCCTGGCGGCCCACGGCCCGGGGCGAACTTAGCCGCAAGCACACGCTGCTGTTCAGCGCCGTGCTGTGCGCCGCCGGCATGGCCATCCTCGGCCTGTGGGTCAACCTGCTGACCATGTGGCTGACCCTGGCCACCTTCGTCGGCTACGCCATCGTGTACACCGTGGTGCTCAAGCCAATGACGCCGCAAAACATCGTCATCGGCGGGGCCTCGGGGGCGATGCCGCCTGTGCTGGGCTGGGCTGCCATGCGCGGTGCCGTCGAGCCCGAGGCGCTGATGCTCTGCCTCATCATCTTCCTGTGGACGCCGCCGCACTTCTGGGCGCTGGCGCTGTACCGCGTCGAAGACTATGCCCGCGCCGGCCTGCCCATGCTGCCCGTGACCCACGGCAATGCCTTCACGCGCCTGCACGTGCTGCTCTACACCGTCATCCTGCTGGCGGGCAGCCTGTTGCCCTTCATCTACGGCATGAGCGGCTGGATCTACCTGGTCTCGGCGGTGGTGCTGGGGCTGATGTTCATGGGATACGCCTTTGCGCTGTGGCGGCGTTACAGTGACGAACTGGCCCGCAAGACCTTCCGCTTCTCCATCGTGCACCTCATGCTGATGTTCGCGGCCTTGCTGGTCGACCATTACTGGACGATCTGACCTCGGCGCCTGGGCGCCACCCCGAACATGAGCAAGCTCGACATGGGCCGACGCACGGTGTTGCGATCGGCTGGCGGCCTGGCCGGTGCCGCTGTGGCCCTGCCTTTGACTTTGGCAGCCCTCGCAGGGTGCGACAAGGTGCAGCCTGGCGGCGTGCCCAAGCCCACGGTGAAGTTCAATGCGGTGGACATCACCGGCGCGGACTACGCCCGGCGCTTGCAGCTCAATGACTTCGATGGCAAACCGCGCAACCTGGCCGAGTTCAAGGGCAAGGTGGTGTTCGTGTTCTTCGGTTTCACGCAGTGCCCGGACGTGTGCCCCACGACCATGGCCGAACTGGCCGAGGTGCGCCGCAGGCTGGGTGCCGATGGCGAGCGCGTACAGGGGGTGTTCGTGTCGGTGGATCCGGAGCGCGACACGCCGGTCTTGCTCAAGGCCTACCTCACGGGCATGGACCCCAGCTTCATCGGCCTGACGGGCTCGCTGGCCGACATCGACGCCACCGCGCGCGAGTTCAAGGTCTTCTACCAGAAGGTGCCCACCTCAGGTGGCGGCTACACCCTGGACCACACGGCCGGTGCCTACGTGTTCGACCCGGCAGGTCAGGTGCGCCTGTTCGTGCGTTACGGCCTGGGCGTGGACGCCCTCACGGCCGACCTCAAGCAGCTGCTGAGCGCGGCCGGCTGAGCCTTGGCGGTTTCGGGCTCAGGTCTCGCGCTAAGCCCACAGGCCGCCAGCCATCACATCGCTTCGAGCGTGAAGCTCTGGCGGCCCGTCCAGTCTTCGCCGGGCGCCAGCGTGATCGGCTCCAGGATGCGGCCACCCTCGACGCACAGCATGTGGCGCCAGCCATCGGCGGGCATGTCGGCCAGCTTGGCGCACGATTCGGGGCCGGGGTTCCACAGCACGGTGTCGGGCATGTCCTGGGCGTCGATGCGCAGGCGGCGCGGGCCATCGCGCAGCAGCAGGTCACCGCGCACATGGGCGTAGATGCGGTCGATCTCGCCGTGGAAACGCTTCTCGGGGTGGTCTTCCAGGGTCTCGCCGCCCAGCAGGCGGTCGATGAAGCGGTGGCCTTCGAGGCCTTGCAGCCGAACATGGGGCAGCTCCGACACGGCCAGGTAGGTGTGCAGGGCGGCGGTGAATGGCCAGGGCGTGTCACCGGTGTTTTCTGCGTACAGCTCCAGGTCCAGGCGGTTGGCCTCGACCGAGATCGTCAGCTCCAGGCGGAAGCCGTGCGGCCACAGCACGCGGGTCTCGTCGCTGTCGCTCAGGGCCAGGGTCAGTTGCGCATGGTCGCGGCCGATGCGGCTGGTGTCGTGCGCCCAGGTCCGCGTGCGCGCCAGGCCGTGGCGGGGCAGGGAGGTGTCAGGGCCGCGCAGCTCGAACTGCGGGAAGATGACGGGCACACCGCCGCGCACGGCCATGCCGGGTGCGGCCACGGCTTCGGGCGACAGGTACAGCTGTTCTTCGGCGCCTGCAGGCACACACGAGACCACTTGGCCGCCATGCAGCAAGACGGTGGCTTGGGCGCCGTCCGGGGCGCGCACGACGATGGCGGGTTGGCCCAGGACTTCGGTCTGGGAAAAAGCAAGTTCGTTCATGCCGAGAGTATCCATCCTTCGACCGGGTCCATGGCCGGGGGCAGGCCCCAGTGGGTGTTGCCTTGTTCACGCTGTCGCTGCGCCCACGCGGCTTGCATCAGGCAGAGCACGGCGTCGAGGCGGTCGCCTTTGGGGTCGGAGACCAGGTGGTCGCGCTGCGCGGCGCTGAGCTTGAGGCGCAAGCCGTGCGCGCCACCCATGTCGCCGGACAGGCGCTGGCTGCGGCCTTGCTCCAGCGCATCGACCAGGTCCATGCGGGCGATCAGTCGGGCCTGTTGCGCGCTCACCTCCGCCGGGGTGCTGGCTTTGGCGTCGCTCTTGTAGCTGCGCCGGCCCAGCAGTTCGAAGGCGAGCAGGCCTGGGTAGGCCTCCAGGGCGATGGCCTCGGCGCGTCCGGCGCGCAGGCCGGGCAGGGTGACATCGGCATCGACCAGGCGGCGCAGGCCCTCGAAATACATCTTGCCAACCGGCACGTAGCGGGTCTGCAGTGGGCTGGTGCTCGACACCCCGGGCATGGCCTGGTCGGTGGCGCGGTGCAGCAGCTTCGATCCGGGGTGCGCTGCGGCGCGTTCGGGGTGCCAGGTGTCGCCCCAGCCGTCGATGAGGCGCTGGAAGCCGGCACGGTCTGCACAATGGCGGTGCAGGGCGCGGACCAAGCGCTCGGCTTCGAGCGGTGCCCCGGTGGCATCGCAAGCCGGTCCGGCCAGGTCGGCGGGCAGGGTGCCCGGGCCGTGTTGCTGCAGGGCATGCACGAAGGCGCGGGGCAGGCCGAAGGGGAAGTCGCAGGCGGCGATGAAGCCGCCCGATGCGCTAGCCGAAGGGGTCGCAGCCGCATCGGTCGTGCTGGTCAGGGCGTGGCGCGCACCTGGCGCCAGCACGGCTTCCAATGCCGCCAGGGTCGGCAGCTCGTCCACGCGGTCGAGTTTCACCACGCTGCCTGCGCGGCGGCCCCAGGCCAGGGTGAGCGGCTTGCGGGCGCTGGGTGCGCAGCTGAAGTCCAGGCCCAGTAGCAGCGCGGGGAGTGCGGCGTCAGCAGGGCTCAAGTGGGCGTCAAGCAGAGCTCAGCAAGGCCGGCTGAGGATGGACGCCGTGGCGATCAGCTCTTCCAGCAGCGCCATCGACACCTGGCCCGACACGGCGTAGGGGTCCAGCACCGGCCGTTCGGAGTACTTCAGCAGGATCGACGGGTTCACGCGGTTCAGGTTGACCTGGCCCATGGTCCAGCCGGCAAAGCGCCGCTCGGTGATCTCTTCGTAATGCAGCACGATGACGTCGCGGTGGCGCGGGTCACGGGCGATGCGGTTGTAGAGCGCGCCCACGGCATCGCGGCCACCTTCGAGCACCTGCATGAAGATGTCGCCGCTGTGGCACAGCAACCCGGTGATGCCGCTCGCCGGGTTGCCCTTGCGCGAGCTGGCGAGGATGTCTTCGATGACTTCGGGTGAGAGCGACTCGACGGCGCGGCTGGCGTACAGCAATCGGACCAGCATGGTTCAGGCCTTTCGGTTGGCGACCAGGGAGAGGAACTCGCGGCGCAGGTCGGGATTCTTCAGGAAAGAGCCGCGCATGACGCTGTTGATCATCTTGGAATCCATGTCCTTGACGCCGCGCCAGTGCATGCAGAAATGGTCGGCCTCCATCACCACGGCCAGGCCGTCCGGGCTCATGCGCGATTGCAGCAGGTCGGCCACCTGCGTGACGGCTTCTTCCTGGATCTGCGGCCGGCTCATGATCCAGTCGATCAGGCGGGCGTACTTCGACAGCCCGATCAGGTTGGAGTGCTCGTTGGGCATCACGCCGATCCACACCCGGCCAATGATGGGGCACAGGTGGTGCGAGCAGGCGCTGCGCACGGTGATGGGCCCGACGATCATCAGCTCGTTGAGGCGCTCGGCGTTGGGGAACTCGGTGACCGCAGGCGGGGCGTGGTAGCGGCCCTTGAAGATTTCCTGCAGGTACATCTTGGCCACGCGGCGGGCGGTGTCCTGCGTGTTGTGGTCGCTGTCGGTGTCTATGACCAGGCTTTCGAGCACGCCACCGAGCTTGCCTTGCACCTCGTCGAGCAGCTTTTCCAGCTCACCCGGTTCGATGAACTCGGCGATGTTGTCATTGGCGTGGAAGCGCTTCTGCGCGGCCTGGATGCGCTCGCGGATGCGCACCGAGACGGGCACGCCCTCGTCGCCTGTGCCTTCGGGGGCGTTGGAGGCGCTGTCGATGGCGCGGAGCTTGGAGGTGGTCATGGAGGATCCCGACTGAAGCAGCGTGGCTGCGGGAGCGCGCATCGCAGCGGCTGAGTCCGCATTGTGCACACGCCGAGGCCCTTGGCCCTGCGGGTTGAACGATGTATTGGCGTCAAGCGTGTGACAAAGGTTTGTCAAGTGGCTGGCGAGCGCTGTGGGTGCGCCGTGCACCGCTCAGGGGGCGTCGCTGTGGCACTGCGCCGCCGTGGGGTGCTGCACACAGGCCTTGGCTTTGCACACCGCGGCGTCGGCCCCTTGCAGCGCGGCACAGGCTTGCAGGGCCTCCGCCGACGAGGGCGGCGCACGCCGCGCGCTGGCGTGCTTCATCATGGCTTCCAGCAGGGCGACGTCCTCGTTGGCACGCGTGCGGGTGCTGGCCTCTCGGGCCGTGTTTGGGTGGGTGGACGGCTGTGTCACGCTGCTGGCCGGGGCGTTCAGCCGGGCGGCATCGGCGGCGGCGCGGGCCACAAGCGCCGCGTGGGTGGGGTGCACAGTTTGGACCGTGGGGCCCGCCGATGTGGGCGATGCCAGCGGTGGTTCTGCGGCCGGTGCGGCCAGTGCGGCCAGCGTGGGGCCTGGGGTGGGCGCGGTCGCCGGTGACGTCGGCGCGACCACGGGTGGCGCCATGACCTCGATGCGGGCGCTGGCCATGGCGGCCACGTCCTGGAAACTGGCGGCAGACGGTGCCTCGGCCGATGCGGTGGCGGCGGTCCTTGCGTGCGCTGGGTCGATGTCGGCGCCTGCGGCCGTGGGGTCCAGCGCGTTGAGGTCGGTCGCCGCTGTCGCGGCGGTGGCATTGGCATTGGAGGCGATGGGCGCATGGGTGGCGACCAGGGCCCGTGCCGACATGGCGTGCGGCTGGCGCACCACTTGCACAAAGCTGTAGAGCACGGCGATGGCGCCCAAGGCCATCGCGGCGAACAAGGACCGGCTCCACCACGGCGAGGCCCAGAGCGCGGCCCCTGAGCCCGCTCGCCCGTGCCTCCGCACCCGTCCAGCACGCCCCGCATCCCGGCGGCCGCGGTCGGCCTTGCCTCCGACCCGCGAGCTCAGCGTGGACAACAGCCGAACGCGATCGGCATCGACGTCATCGACATCGTCGTCTTCCATGCCCGCGAACAGGCTGGGGCGCTCCAGGCTGCCCGCGTGGGCCTGTGGCCCTGGCTTGCGCGTGCGCGGCGTGTGGCTGGCCGTGAGGCCGTCGGCGTCTTGGTCGTGGCTCACTGCCGGTCCCCGGTGTCTTTTATGATGGTTGAACAGAACATTCTACGAACGCCAGCCTGTGCACAGGGCCCCGCGCGCTCGGGATTGCAATCAATCGTTACAGGGTCATGCAAGCAGATTGGGCCATCTGGGGGGGCATGTTGGGCGCTTTGCTGCTGTCCGGCGTGTCCGTGGCTGCCTGGCTGTTCCCGGGATGGTGGCGGGGCAGCTGGCGTGGCCGTGGGGGGCTGCGGGCGCAGGTTGCTGTGCCGAGCCTGGCCCCGACCCCGGCGGGGGGCCTTTCGCGTCGGTTGGGGCATCGGTGGGGCCGTCGCGGCGCGCGGTGGTGGGGCGGTCTGCTGTTGTTGTGCCTGCCTGCGGCTTTGGTCATGGCTTGGTCACGGTGGCATCCCCAGCGCCTGGACGGTTTCGACGACACCACGGTGCCCGCCAATGCCCAGGTGGCGCAACTGCTGCTCGGTGAGCACCTGGTGCCGCCACCGCCCTTGCCGCCGGACGTGTTCCTGGCGGCGGACATCGTGGCCGAGCAGCCCTTCCTGGCCACGGCCGACCGCCGCTGGGAGCAGATGGACCCCGGCTTCGTGCAAGCGGTGCTGCAGGTGTTCCGTGTGATGAAGGCCCAGCACGGCTACGACATGGCCTTGCTCGAAGGCTGGCGCAGCCCGCAGCGACAGGCCTTGCTGGCCGCGCGAGGGCCCGCGGTCACCCAGGCCGGGCCGTGGCAGAGCTACCACCAGTGGGGCCTGGCGGCCGATTGCGCTTTCCTGCGCGATGGCCGGCTGCTCATCTCTGAGCGCGACCCATGGGCGCGGCAGGGATACGCCTTGTTCGGGCAGGTGGCCGAGCAGATGGGACTGACCTGGGGCGGGCGCTGGCAGATGGCCGACCTGGGCCACATCGAATGGCGCAAGCCAGGCATGCAGGCGGCCATGCGCGCCCGTGCGGATGCGGGTGCGAACGCCTCGGCCCCTTAGCCTGAGCGGGGCGACCGCCCGCAGCTGACACAGCTGGTAACAGCACACCCCCCTCCGTGGGGGCCCCGGGCCGAGCCACAGCCCTTAGACTCGCCTCGCCCATGTGCCTGAGCAGGTGCCCGGGCACAGCATCCAATCAAAACATTCATCAGGGAGCGCGGACAGACGGGGCGTCCGCTCGGTGGTATGGGCCGCATGGCCCGGCCGCGCGCAGCGTGCTCGACCCTCGCGTCACATTCGCATGGCCACAGGCATGTCCAGAGCAGTCAAGGCAGGGATGCTGGGGCTGGTGATCGCCGCCACGGTGTGGGCGCTGACCCTGTGGCAATGGCGCCGCACGCCCGAAGCGGTGTCGGGCCAGGACATCGTCTTGCACCTCCTGGTCTTGCCCCTGGTGCTGACGGCCGTGGCCTGGCTGGCCTGGCGCGCGGTACAGCGTTTGCTTGACTTGGCCGATCGGCCCCTGGACGCCACGCCGACACCGTTGGCTGCGCAGGGGCTGACCGCGACGGGCGACAGCGGTGCGCATGCCCAAGCCTCGTCTGTCGAGGTGCCCGAGCAGCCCGTCGCCACGGTCCTCGCCGAGGCCCTGTGCCTGTCCGCCGGCCACGGTGCCACCGAGGCCTGGCATGCGCTCCAAGAGGCCCGCGTGCGGCCGGGGCTCGACCCCGAACTGAGCGATGCCGAGGGCCTGCCCGTGTTCAGCGCCCGCGTGCCTGACCTCGACCTGAACGACTGGTTGCTGGCCCACGGCGAGTTGAGCGTGGCGGGCGGCGCGCCTTGGCCTGATCAGGTGCTGCGCACCCTGGCCTTGCTGGAAGGGCCCTTGCACAGCTTGCTGGACGCCTTGGGCCATTGGCGCCCAGAGCCTGGCCGGCTGGATGGCCTGAGCGATGAGGCCGATGCTGCCGGTGCGGCTGACCCGCGCGGCTTGGGCCCAGGGCGGGCCTCGAGCCTGCCTGATGGCGCACCCAGCCACCTGTCTGGCGTGGGGCGGCCGGATGGCCGGGCTGAGCGCCAGGCCCGCGCCGAGCGTGCGCCCGCCCTGCAGGTGCACTTGCGCCTGCCCGCATCCTGGGCCAGCGAAGACCGTGCACGCGCTGTGGACTGGGTGCGCAGCCAGTGCGGTGCCTTGCTGGACTGGGCCGAAGCGCATGGTGCGCCTGCGCCCGAATGGCAAACGGCGTGGCCGTCAGCGCAGCCGATGTCGCAAGAGTCCACGGAGGCGGTCGACGCCACAGAGCCCGCAGAGGCAAGCCCTGAGCGCGTCTGGACCGAGCTCGCCTCGCTCTGGCCTGCGTGGTCGGCCTCGCCACGGCCACAACTCTTGCTGCTGCTGGCCGCTGACACCGCCGTGGACGAGGCTTGTGTGGCGCAGTGGCAGGCCCGTGGCGAGCTGTTCACCAGCCACCACCAGCGTGGCCGGGTGCCCGGTGAAGCGGGCGTCGGCTTGCTGCTCGCCAACCGCGCCTGGGAAGCCTGGTGCCACACGCCGTCCGGCGCCTCGCGGATCGGTGGGTCGCCCAGCCCAACGGCCAGTGATGACATCGCCGCGTGCCCCCGGATGTGGCAGCCGCAGGTGCTGCGCCGTGAGCGCTCTGCCGATGTCATCGGGCGCGTCGATGCCAGCTGCACACAGGCCCTGCTGCACGGTGTGGCCCAGCGCCTGGCGCCGCATGCCGATGGCGACTGGACCCTGGTCAGCGATGGCGACCACCGCGCCAGCCGCACCGCCGAGGTGTTCGAAGCCCTGCTGGCCGTGCGCCCCCAGGCCGATCCGATGCTGAGCGTGGTGCGGGTGGGCGATGGCTGCGGCGACATGGGGCTGGCGCGTTCGCTGGTGAGCGTCGCCCTGGCCTCTGCAGGCTTGCGGCAAGGCGAGCCTGCGGGCATGGCCCTGGCGTTGCTCGTGCAGGACGCGCTGCAGCGCGTGGCCGTGCCGCTGACGCCGCCTTCGGCGTCATGGCCGACGGCCTCACCCATGTCTGCACCCATGACCGCAGCGATGACCGCCCCCACGGCCACACAGGCCGCCACGCCCACCTGATCACTCGACCCCTCTGCCCACGGACGTTGTCATGCAAGGACTCTGGTTGTTTCTCCTCGATGCCCGCACGCTCGCTGTGCTGGGCGTGGCCGCGCTCGCTGCCTTGCTGTGGTTGGGCGCCGACGCCTTGCACGCAGGGGTGGTCTGGGCCGTGGGTGTCGCGGTGTTGTTGGCATTGGCCTGGCTGGCCGTCTGGCTGTGGCGCAGGCGCCAGGCGCGCCAGGCCGGGCAGGCGCTGGAGCAAGCCATCGAGGCCGATGCCGACCAGGCCGTGCGCCGTGCCGCGCGCGCGGGCCAGGACGACGAAGTCGCCGCCCTGCGCAGCCGCATGGCCGATGCCGTCAAGCGCATCAAGACGTCCAAGCTGGGCGAAACCTCGGGCTCGGCCGCGCTGTACGAGCTGCCCTGGTACGCCATCATCGGCAACCCGGCCGCGGGCAAAAGCTCGGCCATCGTCAAGTCGGGCCTGACCTTCCCCTTTGCCGAGAACACCGATCCCATCGTCCAGGGCATCGGCGGCACGCGCCATTGCGACTGGTACTTCACCACCGAGGGCATCCTGCTGGACACAGCGGGGCGCTACTCGGTGCACGAGGAAGACCACCGCGAGTGGCTGGGCTTCCTCAAGCTGCTGAAAACGCACCGTCCCAAGGCGCCGCTCAATGGCGTCATCATCGCCGTCAGCATCGCCGAGTTGCTCAACCAGAAGGCGGACTTCGCCATCGACCTGGCCCGCAAGCTGCGCCAGCGTGTGCAGGAGCTGACCGAGCAGCTGGAAGTGTTCGTGCCGGTGTACGTGGTGTTCACCAAGGCCGACCTCATCGCCGGCTTCGTCGATTTCTTCGAGGATCGCGACCGCGCCGAACGCGACCGCGTCTGGGGCGCGACCCTGCCGTACGACGTGCAGTCGCCCGCCGATGCCTCGGCCCTGTTCGAGCAGCACATGGACATCCTCTGTCAGGGCCTGAAAGACGCCTCGGTGACGCGCATGTCTTTGCACCGCGGCGAGCAGTTGCCGCCTGGCGTGCTGACCTTCCCGCTGGAGTTCGCCGCGCTCAAGCCCACGCTGCGCACCTTCCTGCACACCCTCTTCGAAGAGAACCCCTACCAGTTCCGCCCCATCTTCCGCGGCTTTTATTTCACCAGCGCGGTGCAGGAGGGGCAGTCCACCAGCCGTGCCAGCCGCCGCGTGGCCGAGCAGTTCGGCCTGCAGCTGCAGCCTGGCACGGCCGCGACCGTGTACTCCCAAAGCGGCTTCTTCCTGAAGGAGCTGTTCTCGCGCGTCATCTTCGCCGACAAGCAATTGGTGCAGCAGTACACCAGCCGTCAGAAGTTGCGCCTGCGCCTGGCCAGCTTTGCCGGCGGCATGCTGCTGCTGGGTGCTTTGCTGGCGGGCTGGACCTGGTCTTACCTGGGCAACCGCGAGTGGGTGTCGCACGTGCAGGCCGACCTGCTCAAGGCGCAGCGCGTGCAGGACAAGCGCGTGGACCTGGCCTCGCGCCTGGAGGCGCTGGAGATCTTGCAGGACCGGCTGGAGCAGGTGCAGCGCGCCCGCGACGAGCGCGCCTGGTCGCTGGGGTTGGGCCTCTACCAGGGCGATGCCATCGAGCGCCGCTTGAAGGAGGAGTACTTCCACGGCCTGCAAGCCCTGCTGCTGCAGCCCAGCGCGCAGGGCATGCAGGCCTACCTGGCCGAGGTCAACGCGCACGCCGCCGAGCTGGTGCCGCAGGGCCGGGCGGGTGAGACCGCTGCGGCTGTGGCCGCTGCTTCTGCTTCTGCTGCAGGCGGTACAGCACCCGGGCAGGCCGATGCGCCCACGCCCTACACCAGTGCCTCGGCGCGCGACGTGGGCGAGGCCTACAACGCCCTCAAGGCCTACCTCATGCTGGGCGAGCGTGCCCGCCTGGAGCCCGGCCACATGGGCGACCAGCTCACGCGTTTCTGGCGCGAATGGCTGGAGCTCAACCGCGGCGGCCTGCCGCGCGAAGCCAT
>CAIQIL010000439.1 GCA_903871865.1 uncultured Burkholderiales bacterium | reverse complement strand
GGGAATCTTGGCATATTGATATTCGACGCCCCAGAAGCAGCCGGCGCCGAAGGTGGCTTCGGCGGTGTGCTGGGTCGGGTGGCTGTGGTCAGTGTCTGGTGTCATGGCGGTGGGTGCGGGCGGTGTCATGGGATGGGGCTGGGGCCATCGCTGTCTGCTGCAAGGCAGTGTGCCTGCCACATGCTGCGCAGGGCCTCTTCCAGGTGAGCGGCGAAGCGTGGTGCGTTGAAAATCGGTGAGCGAGCAAGCTGATCGCGCAAACCAGATCGCAGTGTCGCCAGCTTGGGCAGGTCTGCAGCATGCGCCTTCGCTTTGGCCACGCAGTCGTCGGGGCCATCGGCGATCCAGTCGGGCAATCCGGCGTTCATCAACAGGCTCACGCCCTGGCGGGCCACCATGCTGTCGCCTGCCAGTGTCAGCATGGGCACGCCCATCCACAGGCCTTCGGCGCTGGTGGTGCCGCCGGTGAAAGGGAAGGGGTCGAGGGCGATGTCCACCTGGGCATAGGCCTGCAGGTACTCGGTGCGCGACGACGGGCCTTGCAGGACGAGGCGCTCGCCCACCAGGCCGTGTGCCTTGAAGCGCGCTTGCAGGCTTTGGCGCACCTGCGCGCTGGCCAGTTGCGGCGCCTTGAGCAGCAGCCGGCTGTGCGGCACCGCTTGCACGATCCTGGCCCACAGGGCGATCACATCGTCGTTCACCTTCGTCAGGTTGTTGAAGCAGCCGAACGTGACGCCGCCGTGCTGCAGTGCTGGCAGGGGGCTGACGGGCAAGTCACCTTGCGGCGGCGTGAAGCACAGGCGTGTTTCGGGCAGGCGCCAGATGTGCTCGGTGAAGTCGGCTTCCAGCGCCGGGGGCAGGGTCCAGGGGTCGGCCAGCAGGTGATCGATCTCGGCCAGGCCGGTGGTGGCGAAGTAGCCCAGCCAGCTGACCTGCACGGGCGCGGGCTTCCAGGCGAACATCGGCAGCCGGTTGTGGGCCGTGTGGCCTGAGAGGTCGATCAGGATGTCGATGCCGTCTGCGCGGACTTGCTCGGCCAGGGCCTTGTCCGTCATGCCTGAGACCATGTGCCAAGTGTGGATGCTGGCTTGCAGTCTGTCGCTGAGCGCGTCTCGGAAGGGCTGCGTGGCGTAAGCGGTCAGCGTCAGGCGACCTTCCGTGCCTTGCCGCAAGGCTTGCAGCACGCTTTCCAGGAAATGCCCCACGGGGTGAGCGTGCAGGTCGCCTGAGACCAGGCCGATGCGCAAAGGCTTGTCGGGGGCCAGGCTGTTGGGCCAGGCTGTGAAGCGCTGGGCTTTGGTCGCAGCGAACTCACCGAAGGCCCGGGCTTGCGCCAGCAGCAGGTGTTTGTCCATGCCTGGCAGGTAGTTGCCCGTCATCAGCAGGGTGTGGTGCGGTTCGGCACGGTCTGGCGCGATGTCTTTGGCGCGTTCGTAGCAGGCGATCGCTTCGCTCAGCTCACCCAGGTCTTTGTGGACGTTGCCCAAGTCGATCCAGGCATCGGCGTGTCGGGGGTTGAGCGCGAGGGCTCGTTTCAGGGTGAGCGTGGCCTCGTCGTAGCGACGCAGGTTGCGCAACACGTCGCCCAGCGCCTGGCGTGCGTCGGCGTCGCTGGCATTGAGTTTGGCGGCCATGCGGAAGGCCTCGCAGGCGGCGTCCAGTTGGTGCATGTGCTTGTGCACCACGCCCAGGTTGTGATGGGCCTGTGCAAGGCGTGGATTCAGGGCGAGGGCATGTCGCAATGTGGCTTGGGCATCGGCAAACTGCCCCATTCGGCCAAGCACTGCACCCAGGTTGCAACTGGCGTTGGCATGGTCGGGCTGAGCGCGGATGGCCGCACGGTAGGCCTCTGAGGCCTCGGTGTCGCGTTCGGCTTGTTCCAGCAGTTGGCCCAGGTTGTAGTGAGCGTCTGCAAAGCCCGGCTGCAGTTGCAAGGCGGCCCGATAGCTGGCTTCGGCCTCTGCCAGTTTGCCCAGCTCTGCCAGCACGGTGGCCAGGTTGTAGTGCCTGACGGCCAGCTGTGGTTGCATCGCCAGTGCGTGCCGGTGGCTGGCTTCGGCGTCGGTCAGCAGTCCTCGGGCTTTTTGCGCATTGCCCAGGTTGCCGAAGGCTTCTGCGTCGTTCGGCATCCAGGCCGCTGCTTGGCGCAATGCAGCGACGCCGTCCTTGTTTTGCAGCAGCAGCGCCGTGCCCAGCACCTTCCAGGCGAAACCAGATGTCGGGTGCGTCTGGGTGAAGTCGCGGGCCAGTCGCTCCAGTTCGGCGTGGCGGCCGGCGTTGAACAAGGCGATCAGGCGGGCTTCGTCTTGCGGCGACAGGGCTGGGGCGGTCATGCGGCGAATTTTGACGCATCCTCCGGCATGGCTTGTCGCCTTGGCGCCCCCTGAAAAGCGAAACCCCCGGCCGAAGCCGGGGGCCTACACGGTTCACGACCGTGCAAGGAAGCCAGGAGGGAAAAGTCCCGTGCTCCCCAAGGCGCAGTGACTGCGCCCCTTTGGGTTGCCTGCCTTTGCAGACGTCTTCAGATTAGGGCAAGACGCCTGCCTTGGCAAGCCCCTTGGGCCGTCTGCCTCACCTGAGGTCAGGCCTTGGCGCCGGAGCCGTGCATGATGCGCGAAAACAGGCCCTCCACCCGCTGCGTCACGTCATGGGGCATGGTGATGGTGCGGCCCCATTCCCGGTTGGTTTCGCCAGGCCACTTGTTCGTGGCGTCCAGCCCCATCTTGCCGCCCAGACCACTGATGGGCGAGGCGAAATCGAGGTAGTCGATGGGGGTGTGGTCCACCAGGGTGGTGTCGCGCACCGGGTCCATGCGCGTGGTGACCGCCCAGATCACTTCTTGCCAATTGCGGATGTCCACGTCGTCGTCGACGATGACGATGAACTTGGTGTACATGAACTGGCGCAGGAAGCTCCACAGGCCGAACATCAGGCGCTTGCTGTGTCCGGCGTAGGCCTTCTTCATGCTGATGATGGCCATCCGATAGCTGCAACCTTCGGGCGGCAGGTAGAAGTCCACGATCTCCGGAAACTGCTTTTGCAGGATGGGCACGAAGACCTCGTTGAGCGCCACGCCCAGCACGGCGGGCTCGTCGGGCGGTTTGCCTGTGTAGGTGGAGTGGTAGACCGGGTCCTTGCGGTTCGTCATGCGCGTGACTTCGAACACTGGGAACCAGTCCTGCTCGTTGTAATAGCCGGTGTGGTCGCCAAACGGGCCTTCCAGTGCGTGCAGGTAGCCGTTCTTCTCTTTCAGGCGCACGCCGTGTTCGCTCTCGCCTTCGTAGCCGCTTGGTGCGGTCGGGATGTGGCCTTCGAGCACGAACTCGGCCGAGGCGGGCACCTGCAGCTTGTGCTCGCCTTCGCCCACCGAGGTGTCGGTGACTTCGGTGCGGCTGCCGCGCAGCAGGCCCGCGAACTGGTACTCGCCCAGGGTGTCGGGCACCGGTGTGACGGCGCCCAGGATGGTGGCGGGGTCGGCGCCCAGGGCCACGGCGATGGGGAAGGGCTGGCCCGGGTGAGCGAGCGCGAATTCGCGGAAGTCGAGCGCACCGCCGCGGTGGGTCAGCCAGCGCATGATGAGCTGGCGCTTGCCGATGAGCTGCTGGCGGTAGATGCCCAGGTTCTGGCGCCGGCGCGGGTTGGGCACGTTCTGCGGCCCACGGGTGACGACCAAGCCCCAGGTCAGCAGCGGGGCGGCGTCTTCGGGCCAGCAATGCTGGATGGGCAGCTCGGTGAGGTCGATGTCGCTGCCTTGTCGCACTTCGGCCTGGCAGGGGGCGCTGCGCACGCTGGCGGGCTTCATGTCCCACAGCGCTTTGCCCATCTGCAGCAGCTTGCCGGCGTCTTTCAGCCCTTTGGGCGGCTCGGGCTCTTTCAGGCTCGCGAGCAGTTTGCCAATGTCGCGCAGCTCGCTGACGTCGGATGCCCCCATGCCCAGGGCCACCCGTTTCGGGGTGCCGAACAGGTTGGCCAGCACGGGGTGACGGTAAGTGCGCAAGGGCTTGCCGTTGGCCTGGATGGCGCCCACGGGCCGCTCAAACCACAGGGCGGGGCCCTCGGCGCGCAGCACGCGGTCGCTCAGGGCGGTCATGTCCAGGTGCACAGACACCGGATCGGCGATGCGCTGGAGCTCGCCTTGGCGCTCCAGACCCGTGACGAAGTCCCGCAAGTCTCGGTATTTCATGGTGTAAAAGGAATAAGGAATGCAGTCTTTATGCTTGACTGGTTATTTCGACCCTGCCTAGAATCCGCCCCGTTGAACCCGGAAAGCAGTTCGCTCCGGGTTTTCCCCTTGTGCCCCGATGGGGTGCAACGCTGTCAGCCCCGGCGTTTTCTCTCAGGCCTGCCCCCAGAGCGGCGGGCCACTTCGTGGCGGTGAACGAGCCTTTGCACAGGCCGCACCGCTGTCTTGCCGGGGCCATTATCACCGTCCGTGTGCAGAGACCCGGCGTCAGTCTGCGGACGCGTCGGCCCTGTGCCCCGGTGAGGAAAGGAGCTACATGTCAGCGTGTGAACGTGCTGCAGACGAGTTGTTGTCGTCTGATTCCTTGGCGATGTCCTCGTCATCTTCGTCGTCCGTGTCTCGGCAGGGCCTGTCCCTGCAAAATTTGGTGGCGCTTGTGCGCCTGGTCTTGTCCGATGTGCTCGAAGGCGTGCGCTGGTTGAGCCACCACGCCCTGGCGGCCGTCGGTCTGGCGGCCGTGCTGGCCGTGGTGTTCCTGGCCACCCAGGCCGAGGTGCGCCGCTCGCTGGAGGCGCAGGCCCTGAATTGGTTGTCCGAACGCGCCACGCTGCGCGCCGATGCCGTCGATGGCAGCGCCGGTGCCGATGAAGTCCTGCTGGCCATGGCCGAGCCGGACGCCATCCAGCGTGCGACGGCGGCCAACCCGGCCGAGCTCAACCGACAGCAGTCGGCGGTGGCTTTCTGGATCGCCCGCCGTTACAACGTCGCGCCAGAGCCCATCAGCCGCCTGGTGCAGGAAGCCTGGGTCGTGGGCAAGCGCGTGGGCATGGAGCCCACCCTGGTGCTGGCCGTGATGGCGGTGGAGTCCGGCTTCAACCCCTTCGCGCAAAGCCACGTGGGTGCCCAGGGCCTGATGCAGGTCATGACCCGCATCCACCACGACAAGTACGCCATCTTCGGCGGCCAGAACGCGGCCTTTGACCCGGTCACCAACCTGCGCGTGGGTGTGCAGGTGCTGGTGGATTGCGTTCGCCGCGCCGGCAGCCTGACGGGCGGCCTGAAGTACTACGTGGGTGCGGCCAACATGGCCGACGACGGTGGTTACGCCACCAAGGTGTTGGCCGAAGCGGCCTACCTCAAGCAGGTGGCAGCGGGTCAGAAAGTGGCCGTGAACGCGCCGCTGCCGCAGGCGACGATCGCGTCGGCCTCGCCGGTGGCGGGTCCTGCGGTGGTGCCGGCTGCGGCAGCCACTTCGCCCGATGCCACGCCCGCAGGCACGGTCTCGCCCGCGGTCAGTGAGTCTGCCTCGACGCCCGCCGCGCCGCACCGCGCGGTTGAGCACGTGGCGCTGCTGTCCGCGCAGGACGCCACCCGCCGCTGACGGCAGCGTCGGGCGGGTCTGATCGGATCCCCCGCGATGCGGTGGGGCTGTGGCGGGCTTGCCGCGCACAGCCCGTGCTGCCTCCGCTACAATTTGCTGCGTTGCGCAACTGGCGATACATGGCTGGCCCCTAGGGCGAGCCTGAGGTGGTGAACCACCGGGAAGCGCAACCAACCCTGACCCGTTTCGTTCGGGGTTGCGTCAGCCGTTCGCCTGGGCAGCCCTCCCATCCGCAGCACCTGCGGGTGTCGGTTTTCACCCATCTTCATTGCGAAGAGGACTGCCTCCATGTTTGACCGCGCCAAGCACACCATCGCCAACGTTGACCCCGAGCTGTTCGCCGCCATCCAGGCCGAGAACCAGCGTCAGGAAGACCACATCGAGCTGATCGCCTCCGAGAACTACACCTCGCCGGCCGTCATGGAAGCCCAGGGCTCCCAGCTGACCAACAAGTACGCCGAAGGCTATCCCGGCAAGCGCTATTACGGCGGTTGCGAACACGTGGACGTGGTCGAGCAATTGGCCATCGACCGCCTGAAGGCGCTGTACGGTGCCAACTTCGCCAACGTGCAGGCCAACTCGGGCTCGCAGGCCAACCAGTCGGTGTTCTTCGCGCTGCTGCAGCCCGGCGACACCATCATGTGCATGAGCCTGGCTGAAGGCGGTCACCTCACCCACGGCATGCCGCTGAACATGTCGGGCAAGTGGTTCAAGGTCGTGTCCTATGGCCTGAACGCGGCCGAAGACATCGACTACGACAAGATGGAAGCCCTGGCGCGTGAACACAAGCCGAAGCTGATCATCGCCGGTGCTTCGGCCTTCGCCCTGCGCATCGACTTCGAGCGCTTCGCCAAGATCGCCAAGGAAATCGGTGCCTACTTCATG
>CAIQIL010000438.1 GCA_903871865.1 uncultured Burkholderiales bacterium | reverse complement strand
GTCTTTCATGAGCAAGTGGTTCTGGCCAGGCTGCGTGGCCTGGCGCTTGATGGCGGCGGCGGCCAACACGTTGCTGCCAATGCGCTCGATGCCATTGGCGTCACGGCCAAAGCCGTACTTGAGAGCCCCCGTTGTGTTGATGTTGTACTGACGCACCGACTTGCCCGACAACCACACCGCGTTGCCGGCCACAGACACGGCGGTGAACAGGGATTGGCCGTTGTCTGCGGCGAAGGCATCGGCCATGCGACCGCCCCATCCCTGGGATGCACCTTCGCGCGCCATCGCAAGCCACTGGCTGGCCTGGTCGTTGTGCGAAAACAGCGGGTCAGGCAGGCGAGCCTGTCCGGCCACGTAAGTGGCCTTGTCCACCGGCTCGATCAGGGTGCCCACGTTGCTGAGGATGGCCAGGCGCTTGTCGGTGTTGAACAGGCGTTGCATCTGGGTCAGGCTGGGATGCAACGCAAAGCTGCGGCCTTGGGTGTTGGCAGCTTGCAATGCCCGCACGCCCCCCAACCAAGCGGGGGAGCAGGCGGTCGCGCTGGTGTCAGGCGCCACGTCCTTGAGCAGGGAAATGCTGTCATTGCCGGCCTTGCGCACAGCCTTGTAGCGCGACCAACTGTCGGTGTCGGTGGCCAGCACGGTGTTGTAGGCGTCGTTGCCGCCCGTCAGGAACACACACACCAGCGCTTTGTAGTCGGTGGCACCTGCAGCGGCAGCAGGGCCGAGTGCGGCCAGGTTGAGGGCCATGGGCGCCGCAGCGCCGAGCGTGCCGAGGGCGGCGGCTTGCTGCAGGAACAGGCGGCGAGAGGCTTGGGATGGATGGGACACTTGAAGGAGACCTCTCAGCGCTGGACCAGGAACTCTGGCGACGTCGTGATGATGTGCACCGCCTTGGAGAACCTGTCGGGCTGGCGGATTTCTGGGTGGATGTCGGTGATGGACTTCACCACGGTCAACACGTCCTGGCGCAAGCTGTCGGACATGGTGCCGTACATCAGGCTTTGGTTGAGCGCTTCGACCAACTGCTCTGGGCTGTCAGACAGGATGCGCCAGTTGCTGCTGCCATTGCGTTGGAAGTCCAGGTACACATCGGCCAGCTTGACCCCATTGACGCCAGCACCGAAGTTCGGCACAGGGCCCAGGCCGTTGTTGAGCAAGCCGCCGATGTAGTTGGCATAACCGGCCACCGAGGTTTCGTTGGCGATTTGCAGCTCGGGCGCGACAAGCCCACGCGCGGCGCTCAGAGAGCCCGATGCCACAAAGCCCGGACGGAAGAAGTTGAACACCGAGGGCGCCATCAGCGGCGCCTGGTTCAGTCCACGGTCAGCGTCTGGTGTCCAGCCCACCGTGTAGCGGCCCGACATCGAGCGCACGTTGAGCGCCCGCAGCAAAGCCGTGATGCGCAGGATGGGCTCACGCACCTTGCCAAAGCTGTCACTGGCCAGGGCATTGGCGGTGTTGCGTGCTTCCGGGTCCATCAGCACGGCTTGCACGGTGGCGCCGATGTTGCCCTTGGAATTGTTGAACGCCGTGGCCACGCGCGCCACGTAGGCCGGGCTGGGGTTGCTGGTGACCAGGCGCTGGATGAGCTGCTTGCCCAGGAAGGGCCCGACGTTGGGGTGTGTCGCCAGGGTGTCGAGGGCGAAACGCAGACTGGCCCAGGCATTGGCAGCGTCTTGCGCAGCGATCGTTTTGCCCAGGAAGGTTTTGGGCAGCGTGGAGTGGAAGCGGTCATAGGCCACCATGGGCTTGATCCACATGTCCGGGTCGGACTGCATGCCCGCCCAGGACGAACCGCGCACGAAGCAGCCGTCGTCATAGGGCAAGGGGCAGTTCCAGCTGAAGCCGGTGAAGACCCGCGCCAAACCGGCGATGTCGGCAGCGCCATAGGTCGGTATCGGTGCGCCCCCCGACAGCACTGGCGTGCCATCGTTGTTCAGTTGGTACAAGCCGATGGAGAACAGCTGCATGACCTCGCGCGCGAAGTTCTCGTCGGGCACACGCCCGGTGACCGGGTCGTCTTTCTGATTGGCGACATGCGACAGGAAGCATCCCATGATGGGGTGCAAGGTGACGTCCTGCAGCAGTTGGCGGAAATCACCCAAGGCATTGCGCGCCAGCATGTCCATGTAAGACGCATAGGCGCGGCCATGGTTGCCGCAAGAGTCTTGCAGGGAAACCACGAAGATCTCCGACAAGGCAAGGGCCACGCGCTGGCGGAGCTGATCATCGCCAACGAGCGCATTGCGCCAGATCGGGTCGGTGATGTCGGTGGCGCCAGCGCGGCTCCCTGGATTGTTGGCCATCCACTCCGCATTGCGCATGTCGAAGTAAGACACGTAGCTCTGTGCAGGCAGGGGCTTGGCGAGTTGCGCCTTGAACCACTCGCTGTACCCCAGCGCCTTGACGCTGGCCACGTCTGCCGGCGTTGGCCCGAAGGTGGCCTGGGTGAGGAAGCGTGCGGCGTCCTGGTCCGAGATGGGACCGACCTGCGTCCATTGCGTGATCGAGGTGGACGTGATGGACGACGTCAAGCTCGTGATGGAGCGCAGCCGGGCCGAATCCACCTCGCTGGTGCCTGAGAGCGCGGCCGCGCTGCTGGGGTCGGCCGCAGCTGTCCCGCTGCCACCGCCACAGGCCTGCAACACCAAGGCAAGTGGCACCGCGTACCACCACCTTTTGACATCTGAACGCACAGTCATGATCTCTTTCGCCATCCGATACCCGGATCGTCGGCGAGTTTCCAACATGTGGACAGGCGAAAATTCACACCCAGCCAAGGCCTTACCAGCTCTTACACGCCCGTCACCGCCATGAACCAGCCACCCATTTCCGCCTTCAGCGCACAGCGCAGCCAGTTCCTCGACTGGTTCCGCACCCAGGCCATGCCCCTGTGGACGACCGCTGGCGTGGACCTCGCCCAGGGGGGCTTCGCCGAGAAGCTCAACGCGCACGGCCAGCCGGTCGATGAACCCCGGCGCACGCGGGTCGTGGCGCGCCAGCTTTACGTCTGGGCCGTCGCGGAAAACCTGGGATGGCCTCACGACACCTCGGGCCTCATCGCCCACGGCCTGGACTTCCTGCTGAACCGCCTGCTGCAGGCCGATGGCACCTTCGCGTCCTCGGTGACGCCACAGGGCCAGGTGGTGAACGCGCAGTTCGACCTCTACGAGCAGGCCTTCGCCCTGTTCGCCATGGCCACGGTGTACCGCCGCCGCCCCGAGGCGCACGCGGAGCTGCTGGCCGTGTCCACCCGCCTGCTGGTCGCCCTGCGCACCGGCTGGGGCCATCCGATGGGCGGCTTCGAGGAAAGCCAGCCGCGCACCCTGCCCTTGCGCGCCAACCCGCACATGCACCTGTTCGAGGCCGCGCTGCAGTGGGCCGAGGCCCTGCAAGGCGCCCAGGCCGCCCAGGCCGTGCAAGCCCCCTGGTGGGCCCTGGCCGACGAGATCGCCGAGCTGGCGCTGACCCGCATGGTGGACGCCCCTTCCGGCCTGCTGACCGAGCTCTTCGACGGCGAATGGCACCCCATGCCTGGCGCCGACGGCAGCCTGGTCGAGCCCGGCCACCAGTTCGAGTGGGGCTGGCTGCTGCTGCGCTGGGGACGCCACCGTGGCCGTGCCGACGCACTGGCCGCCGCACAGCGCATGGTCGAGCTGGCCGAGGCCCGCGGGGTGGACGCCCAGCGCGGCGTGGCCATCAACAGCATGGGCACGGACTGCGCCTGGCGCGATGCCAACGCCAAGCTGTGGCCGCAAACCGAGCGCATCAAGGCCTGGGCCATCATGGCGTCACGGGCGTCGGATACAAGAGAGGCCTCGCGGTCCCTGGACCACTGCAGCGCCGCCATCGCGGGCCTGATGGGCTACCTGACGCGCCCACTGGCAGGTGGCTGGTACGAATCCCTCGATGCCCAGGGCGCCTGGAGCGCCGAGCCGGTGCGTGCCAGCAGCCTGTACCACGTCGTGTGCGCGCTGGAGACCGTGGCCCACACCGCCGCTTGACGATCACACGGAACCTGCATGACCCCCACCTCGCCGACCGCCGCCCAGCCCCGCACGGTCGTGATCTACCGCCTGGGCAGCCTGGGTGACACCCTGGTCGCCCTGCCCTGCTTCCACGCCATCGAACGCGCGACGCCCGGCGCCCGCCGCGTGGTGCTGACCAACTTCCCCGTGAGCGCCAAGGCCGCGCCGCTGGAAGGCATCCTGGGGGGCAGCGGCCTCATCGACCAGGCCCTGGCCTACCCGGTGGGCACGCGCTCGCTGAAGGCCTTGTGGGCCCTGCGCAAGCAGTTGCGCACCCTCGGCGCCGACACCCTCTACTACCTGACGCCAGCGCGCGGCATGGCCGCCGTGTGGCGCGACATCCTCTACTTCAAGCTCTGCGGCTTCAAGCACATCGTGGGCGCGCCCAGCACGCCCGCGCTGCAGACCTGGCAGGTCGTCAACGCCCAAGGCGATCTGGAGCCCGAATGCGCCCGCCTGGCGCGCAGCCTGTGTGCCGATGGCGACCTGCCCCCCATCGACCTGCACAACCGCAGCTTCTGGGACCTGCGCCTGAGCCCCACCGAGTTGGCCAACGCCGACCGCATCACCGCCCACCTGGACGGCGTGCCGCGCCTGGTCATCAACATGGGCGGCAAGGTCGCCGAGAAGGACTGGGGCGAAGGCAACTGGATGGCCCTGCTCAATGGCCTGGCCCACGCCCACCCCGAGCTGGGCTTGCTGGTGGTGGGGGCGCAGGAAGACAGCGAGCGCGCCCGCCGCGTGACCGCCCAATGGCCCGGCCCGGTGGTGGACGCCTGCGGCCGCCTGAGCCCGCGCGAGAGCGCCGCGGCCATGCGCCACGCCAGCCTCTTCATCGGCCACGACTCGGGCCCCATGCACCTGGCGGCCAGCGTGGGCGTGCCTTGCGTGGGCCTGTTCGGCGGCTACAACCGACCCGTGGTGTGGCACCCCTTCGGCCAGGGCCACCGCGTCATCCACCGCATGAGCGGTGTTCACAACATCGGCGTCAACGAGGTGTTGACAGCGGCGCTGGCTGGCTTGGCCGAGCGCCTGCCTGCGACCCAGGCAAACCTTGCTGCAGCATCGCGTGGATGAGCGAGTCGGCCGCGCGGTCGATGCGGAAGCGCGCGTTGAAGCAGGCTCGCGCGTGGCCGCCCATGGCCTGCCACATGGGCTGAGGTGTTGACAACCACTGCGTGAGCAGCGCTTCGGTGGCGGACTGGGTGTCGTCGCCCACCAGGCCGGCGCGGTCTTGTTCGATCTCGCGCCAGATGTTGACCTCGTTGCTGATGAGCACCGGCACGCCGCAGGCCAGGGACTCGGCCACCGAGATGCCGAAGTTCTCCTGGTGGGAGGGTAAGGCGAAGGCCTCGGCGCAGCGGAAGGCACCCCACTTCTCAGGCCCGGACACCATGCCCGTCCACACGGTGATGTCGTCCAGGCCCAGTCGCGTGGCCAGCTGCTGCATGCGCTGGCCGTAGTCGTCGCTGGCGGGGCCGGCCATCACCAGGCGCACGCCCGCGGTCAGCGCGGGCTGGCGGGCACGCACCGCGGCCAGGGCCTGCAGCAGCAGGTCCACGCCCTTCTTCTCGTGCAGTCGCCCCAGGAAAAGCAGGTTGCGCGTGTCGGCCAGCTGGGGAAAGCGCGCCAGGAAGGCCTGGCGTTGCGCACCGGCCTCGTCCGGCGGCACGCTGGTGCCGTAGTTGACGACGACCTCCTTGCAGCGGTAGAGCCAGAAGGACTGCCGCGCGAGGCGGCGCTCGTCTTCCGAGGTGAAGAACACGGCCGCGGCGTCGCGCAGCAAGCGGTACTCGGCCCAGGGCCAGAACAACCACTTCTTGAGGTGCTTGAGCGGGTAGTGGCGCTTGAACCAGGGGTCCAGCATGCCGTGGGTGTAAACGAAGTACGGGGTGCTGGTGCCGCTCAGCGCCCGCCACACCGCGAAGGCGTGGTACTGCCAGATGCCATTGACGATGACCGCGTCATAGCGGTGCCGGTTGGCCCGCAACCAGGGCACCAGGCGCGGGCTGTAGCGGTACTTGCCGATGTGGCCTGGCCCCAGCGCGTGGCAGGGCAGCGGGCAGCGCCGCACCCACTCGGCCTGCGGGTCGTCGAGGCTGGCCACTTCGATGTGGTGGCCGTGCTGCCCGTTCACGCGCGCCAGCTGCACCAAGCCCTCGATCGGACCACCGCCTTGGGGGTTCACCGACGAAATGACATGGAGGATGCGGAGCGACATGAAACTGGACTGTTTGCACATTCGTACGAATATAGCGCCCGGGATGTACGCGCTTGTGAACGGCTTGTCGTGGCTTGTAAGCAAAGCCAACGGACTTGCCACAAGCATGACATCTGTGAGGCGTCCAATCTCGGCTGTTCGTCAGTTCGCATCATCCATCATGACCAAAGCCATGATCCTGGCCGCCGGCCAGGGCACCCGCATCCGTCCGCTCACCAAGGGCATGCCCAAGCCCATGATCCCCATCCTGGGCAAGCCCGTGCTCGAATTCATCATCGAGCAACTGGCCCGCCACGATGTGCGCGAGATCATGGTCAACGTGGCCTACCACCACTGGAAGATCGAGAACTACTTCGGCGACGGCCACCGCTGGGGCGTCGAGATGGGCTACAGCTACGAAGGTCGCCGCGAACATGGCGAGATCGTGCACAAGCCGCTGGGCTCGGCCGGTGGCATGCGCCACATCCAGGATTTCTCGGGCTTCTTCGACGACACCACCATCGTGTTGTGCGGTGACGCCATCATCGACCTCGACATCACCGCCGCCCTGGCCGAGCACAAGGCCAAGGGCGCCATGGCCAGCGTCATCACGCTGGAAGTGCCGCGCGACCAGGTCAAGAACTATGGCGTGGTCGTGGCCGACGAGCAGGGCCGCGTGCTGAGCTTCCAGGAAAAGCCCAAGCCCGAAGAGGCGCTCTCCAACCTGGCCTCCACCGGCATCTACATCTTCGAGCCGGCCGTGCTGGAGCTGATACCGCGTGGCCGCGAATTCGACATCGGCAGCGAGCTGTTCCCGATGCTGGTCAAGCAGGGCCTGCCCTTCTACGCCCAGACGCGCCCCTTCCACTGGATCGACATCGGCCGCGTGAGCGACTACTGGACCGTGCTGCAGCGCGTGCTGTCGGGCGAAGTGGCCGACATGCGCATGCCCGGCAAGGAAGTGCGCCCGGGCGTGTGGGCCGGCCTGAACACCAAGGTGGATTGGGACACGGTCGAGATCACCGGCCCGGTGTACATCGGCTCGGGCTCCTGCGTGGAAGCTGGCGCCAAGATCGAAGGCCCGGCCTGGCTGGGCAATGGCTGCCTGCTGCGCGCTGGCAGCAAGCTGACGCGCTCGGTGCTGTTCGACTACACCCGCGTGAACGCCGGCTGCGAGTTCAAGGAAGTGATCGCCTCGCCGCAGTACGTGGTGGACCGCGACGGCCACACCTTCTACCAGGGCGAAGAGGGCACGACGCTGCGTTGGGGCGACGCCCGCGCTTGAGTGCCCGCACCCCTCGCTCGGTACACTGACGCCATGACCCTCTCGCTCGTGATGCCCACCTACAACGGTGGGGCGTTCCTGAAAGAAGCCGTGCGTTCGGTGCTGGCGCAGACCCACACCGACTGGGAGCTGCTCATCAGCGACGACGGCTCCAAAGACGGCACGCGCGAGTACCTCGCCTCGCTGACCGACCCGCGCATCCGCGTCTTCTTCCAGGAGAAGAACCTCGGCATCTTCGGCAACCTGAACTTCCTGTTCCAGCAGGTGCGCACGGACATCACCCAGATCTTCTGCCAGGACGACTGGCTGGTCGATGCGGGTGCGCTGGCGCGCTTGGTGGACGTCTGGCAGCGCTTGCCCGCCGACGTCGCCTTCCTGCGCGCCAACCATGGCGCCGACGGCCACTCGCGGCTGGCACGCTTCGAGCTGGACGTGCTGCCAGACATCGTCACGCCCGACAAGTCCGACCTGTACTTCTTCCTGTTCGGCTGCATCCCGGGCAACCTCTCGAACGTCAGCCTGCGCACGCGCATCGTCGCCGCGCATGGCTGGTTCGACCAGCGCCTGCCCTACTCGGGTGACTTCGAGTTCTGGAGCCGCGTGGGGCACCGCGAGCGCTGGGCGATTTCGCCGGTGAACGTGGCGACCATCCGCGTGCACGCAGGCCAGGCCTCGGCCACGCTGAACAAGGCCGGCGAGCTGATGCCGCAGATGGCCACGGTGCTGGGCACCCTGTACGACCGACTGATCGCCCAGGGCGTGTCGCCGCTGCGCCTGCAGACGGTGGCCTCGGTCTGCTACATCAGCACGCACCGCTGGCAGGGGCTGCAGTGGCTGCGCAAGACGCGCTCATGGCGCTACATGGCCATGGTCAACCAGCACTTGGGCCAGCAGCGCTTCGCACTCGGCTTCCTGTCCGGCTGGCTGGCCTTCCTGGCCACCGCGGGCGGCCGCCTGTGGCGCCTGCAGGCCGCGCGCTGGCTGCTGGCACACTGAGGGCCAAGCACCCCCGCGCACCGATGACCACGCCCGACCTCATCACCGACCGCAAGGCCTTCGACGGCCCGACCTTCAGCCTGGCCAACCGCCTCAGGCGCCTGGCGTGGTCGTTGACCTGGTTGCTGCTGGCCCGCTGGACGCCGCCCCAGGCCCGGCTGTGGCGCCTGGCCTTGTTGCGCGCCTTCGGTGCCAAGGTGTCGTGGCGCGCCAATGTCTATCCCAGCGTGAAGGTCTGGGCGCCCTGGCACCTGGAGATGGCCCCGCTGGCCGCTTTGGCGCCGGGCGTCGAGGTCTACAACATCGCGCCAGTGACGATCGGCGAGATGGTGGTGGTGTCGCAAGGCGCTTACCTGTGCACAGGCACCCACGACCACCGCGACCCGGCCTTCCCGCTGTACGCGCGGCCCATCGCCATCGGGCGGCGGGCCTGGGTGTGTGCCGAGGCCTTCGTGGGCCCGGGCGTGATCGTCGGTGAAGGGGCGGTGCTGGCCGCACGCGCCGTGGCCTTCAAGCCACTGGCACCGTGGACGGTCTACCAGGGCAACCCGGCGGTGGCGGTGAACACCCGCCCGGAGATCAAGGACTGAGCCAGCTCAAAGCTTGAGCTTGACGAACACGAACTCGGGGATGTGCTTGATGATCAGCATGATCAGGCGCCAGAAGCCCGGCGTGTAGACGATGCTGCGGCCCTTGTCCATGCCGCCCACGATGTCGCGCGCGACCTGATCGGGCTTGGCCCACAGCGGGCCGCCCTTGGGCAGGTGGGCCGTCATGGGGGTGTCCACGAAACCCGGCTTGATGGTCACCACCGACACGCCGACCTTGTGCAGGCGCTGGCGCAGGCCCGAGGCGAAGGCCGACACCAGGGCCTTGGCGCTGCCATAGACATAGTTGCTCTGGCGACCGCGGTCACCGGCCACCGACGAAATCACGCCGATGCAGCCCTTGCCTTGCTGGCCCAGTTGCTCGCCGGCCAGGGTCATGAGCGCCACCACCGAGCTGCCGTTGATCTCGATTTCCTTGAGCGCGTAAGGCACGTCCTTTTGCGCGCGGTCTTGGTCGGACAGCGTACCGTGGGCGATCAGCACCGTGTCCAGCCCGCCCATGGCCTGGGTGGCGTCGGCCAGCAGCGCGGCGTGCTGGTCGAAGGCAGTGGCATCGAACACCTTGAAGCCCACGAAGTTGGCGCCGCGGGTGCGCAGGTCGTCGGCCACCGACTTGAGCTGGGCTTCGCCGCGGGCGGCCAGGAAGACGCGGTCGCCGCGCTGGGCCCAGACGCGGGCGCAGGCTTCGGCGATGGCCGAGGTGGCCCCGATGATGAGGACGTTGTTCATGGGTTCTCCGCGGTGTAGCCGCTGGTTTGGCCGCTGGTTTGCCCCGTCACGCGGCGCCAGAAGCCGGAGCTGAAACGGGGATCGACGAATTCAGAAAAAGCCCGCCACTGCGGGTGGCCGGCCTGGAAGATGGCCGCGCCAATGCGGCCGTCCTTGGCGGGGTAGAGGCGCCCACCGGCCGCCAGCACAATGCGGTCGAGCTCGTCGAACAGGCGCATCAGCTTCGGGCCGCTGTTGGGGAAGTCGAGCGCCAGCGTGGTGCCCGGCTGCGGGAAGGACAGCATGCCGCGCGAAGGCGGTTCGCCGAACTGCTTGAGCACGGCCAGGAAGGAGCCCATGCCGCTGTGCGCGATGGTTTGCAGCATCTGCCGCGTGGTTTCGAGCGCACGCTCGGGCGGCACCACCGACTGGTACTGGTAGAAGCCTTTGGGGCCGTAGATGCGGTTCCACTCCAGCAACGCGTCCAGCGGGTAGAAGAAGGGCCGGTAGTGCGCCAGGCCGCGTTCCACATCGTTCCACTGCTTGTGGAAGTACAGCGTGTTGAAGGACTTCAGCGACAGCGAGTTGATGAGCGAGATGGGCGGCGTGATGGGCACGCGCTTGGCCGTTTCGGCGATGGTGGCGGGCAGGCCCTTGGGCACGCGCGAGGTGTCGATGACGGCGGGCGCATGGTTGGCCCTGTTGAACAGGCCCCGGCCCAGGCGCTTGCCCTCGAAGGCGCAGTCGATCCAGGAGACGGTGTATTCGAAGTCACGCTCGGAGGCGGCGTTCAACTCGAAGAACTCTTCAAGGCTGCGAAAGCGGATGGACTCCGAGTCCATGTAAGGGTTGGCCACGCGCTTGAGCTGGATTTCGGCCCAGGTGATCAAGCCCGTCAGGCCCAGGCCGCCGATGGTGGCGTCGAACCACTCGGTGTGCTCGGTGGGCGAACACAAGCGGCGCTTGCCATCGGAGCGCAACAGCTCCATGCAGCGCACGTGGTTGCCGAACGAACCTGCCAGGTGGTGGTTCTTGCCATGCACGTCGTTGGCGATGGCGCCGCCCACGGTGACGAACTGCGTGCCCGGCGTGACCGGCAGGAACCAGCCCTGCGGCACGATGAGCTTGAGGATGGTGTGCAGCAGCACGCCGCCCTCGCAGCGCAGCACGCCCGTGGCCGCATCGAAAGCGATGAAGCGGTCGAGCTGCGCGCCCAGCAGCAAGGCGCCACCGGGGTTGAGGTTGCTGTCGCCGTAGCTGCGGCCGTTGCCGAAGGGCAGAACCGTCTGGGGAACGGCCGGCATCGGCAAGGGCGCGTGGCGGCTGCTCAGGCCGATAGCTTCGTGCGGCTCGCGCAGCACGCGGCCCCATGACTGGAAAACCTGGGTGGCCATGGGTGGCTGCGGGCCTCAGACGGCCAGGGCCAGCACGACCGCCGCCATGGCGCCCGTGACCAGGCTGACGCGGTCTTTCAAGGCATAGACCAGCGGGTCGTCGTGCATGTTGCCGCGGTGGGTCTGCATCCAGATGCGGCTGATCCAGTACAGCATGATGGGCACCAGCAACCACACCAGCTTGGGCTGGTGGTACATGCGGGCGATGTCTGGCGTGTTCAGGTAGAGCGCCAGCACCAGAATGCTGAGGTAGCCCGAGGCACCGCCCAGGCTTTGCAGCAGGCTGAGGTCTTCGACCTGGTAGCCGCGGCCCTGGGCCTTGAGCTTGCCCTGCACCTTCATCTGGTGCAACTCGGCGTAGCGCTTGACGATGGCCAGGCTCAGGAAGATGAAGATGGCGAACATCAGCAGCCAGAAGGACAGCGGGATCGCGGTGGCCGCCGCACCCGCGACGATGCGCACCGTGTAGAGACCGGCCAGCGTCAGCACGTCGATCATGACCATGCGCTTGAGCGAGAAGGAATACGCCAGCGTGACGACGTAGTACGCCGTCAGCACCAGCAGGAACTTGGCCGGCAGGCACAGCGAGATCAGCACCGCCGCGACCAGCAGCAGCGGCGCCGCCATCAAACCGAACAGCAGGCTCAGCGTGCCCGCGGCGAAGGGGCGGTGGCACTTGCTGTGGTGCTGGCGGTCGGCCGCCAGGTCGAGCATGTCGTTGAGCAGGTACACCGACGAGGCGCACAGGCTGAAGGCCACGAAAGCCATCAGGGCCTGGCCCAGCACGGTCACATCGCCCAACTGGTGGGCAGCGGCCACGGGCACGAAGATGAGCGCGTTCTTGGCCCACTGGTGCACGCGCAAGGCCTTGAGCACCACCTTCAGGCCAACCGGCTTGAACGGGTACTGGCCCAGCACCTGGGTCACGCGGGCGGCTTCGGCCGCGAGGGACTCGCTGGCATTGACCACGATGGCACCGCGCGCATGCGGCCAGACGCGCAGGTCCACCTTCTCATTGCCGCAGTAGTCAAAGCCCTTCTCACCGAACTTCGCCACCAGGGCCGCGGCCTTGTTGCTGCCCGACAGGTTGGTCTGCCCATTGCTGGCCAGCACACCATCGAAAAAGCCGAGGTGGTCGGCCACGGCACGCGCCAGGCTTTCGTCAGACGCCGTGCACAGCCAAAGCTGACGGCCCGCGGCCTTCTGCTCGCGCAACCAGGCGACCAGCGGCTTGGTGTAGGGCAAAGCAGAGCCGTCGAGCTTCACGCGCGAAGCGATCTCGCGCTTGAGACGGGCCTTGCCGCCCAGCAGCCAGAAAGGCACGAGCAGCAGGTACATCGGGTTCTCTTTGATCAACAGCAGGAAGGACTCCAGCAGGAGGTCACTGTGGATCAGCGTGCCGTCGAGGTCCACGCACAGCGCAACGTTGTCAGACATTCGGTCCCTGTTCAGATGTCAATGCAGATTCATTCACGCCGCAGCAGCCACACGCACACCCAACCGATCAGCACGGCCAACCACAGGGTCAGCAAGCGGCAAATCAGCGTGAGCAGGATGGCCTGCGGGGTGGAGAAGCCGTGGGCGTAGAGCAAGGCGGCCATGACGGCCTCGGTGCTGCCCAGGCCACCCGGCAGGAAGGACAGCGCACCCACGATGATGGCGATGGCGTAGATGCCCATGGCACCGGGCACGCTGAGCTTGTCGGGCGAGAGGATGTCGGAAATCAGTTTGAGGCCGACCGCTTCCGCACCCCATGCCGCCAGGCCCAGCAACATACCGGTCAGCAAGATGCTGGGCGACAGGAAGGTGCGCGCGCTGGCCAGCATGCGGGCCACCGGCGCCACCAGCTTGACCAGGCCGGCGGCATCGCGCCGCGCGCCCCGTTCGGCCACCGCGGCCCAGGGCACCACGGCCACCGACGCCAGCAAGCCGCCCACCAGGCCGACGGCCACCCACAGGAACTGGCGGTAAGCCTGCAATTCGGCCAGCACCACCACGGCCAGCAGGATCATGACGACCAGGTCGAGCAGGCGCTCGATGAAGAAAGCGCCCGTGACCGAGGCCAGCGGGATGCCATGCGGCTGGTAGTAGCGCGCACGCACCATTTCACCGAGCTTGCCCGGCGACAGCGTGAAGGCAAAGCCGGCCATGAAGGTCAGGCTGACGAAGCGCCAGGGCAGGTGGTGCCCCAGGCGGCGCAGGTACATCTGCCAGCGCACCACGCGCAGGGCGTAGTTGAACAAGGACAAGGCACCTGCGGCCAGGACCAGGGGCCAGCCCTCGCTCAAGGGGCGCAGGTCGATCTGGGCGATGTCCTTGCGGAAGGCCATGGCGCACCAGACGGCGAACACGGCGAACACCCCGTAAACCAGGGTGCGTCGCCACAGGGGGGCCGCGGACGGCGCCACGCTGTCAGGGAGTGCTTGTTCGCTCATGGGCGGGATTATGGTCTTCCCTCATGGACGCCATGTGTCAGATCTGTGCGCTGTTCACGGCACATCCCCCCGCAAACGGGGCCCCAGGATGAAGGCAGCACCGCTCAACGACGCCGACAGGGCCAGTAGACAGAGGCTGCGCAATGGGAAACCAGCGGTGAGGCCTGGCTGCGCTGCAAAGCCCATTCGAAGCGCGACGGGTCCACCATGCGGCTGTCCATCGCATACACATGGAACAGGCCCTTGCCGTAACGCACGAAGTAAATCACGTCCATGCGATCCGTCCGACGCAGGTAGTCTCCCACCACCGACGGCGCACGCATCACCGGGTCATGGGCGCCGTTGGGGCGCCAGTGCTGGGCCAGGAAAGCCTCCCGCGACACCCGCACGAACGGCGCGTCCGACACAGGCGGCACATACGTGCCCGCATGGTGCAGGAAGATCAGACCGGGCTGGAAGGCCTGGATTTTGGCCACGGTCAAGCCACCCACAGCGACCTCGCGGCTGTTCAGCCCCACCAGGTCCATGTACTGCGCTGGCAGGTAATAGGGCATGCGCCCAGCCTCGGTGAGGGCAATGCGGGTGTCCGGCCGGACCACGCCCATCTGCTGCAACTGAGAAGGGAAGCCGTTGATGTACGCCGGCGTGCTCAGGTAACGGACCTCACCCCCCAGGGTCTTGAGGCCAAACAGGAGGAAGGGCGTCCACGCCAGCGCACGCCAGCGCCAGGACGGCAGCCGCAGGGACACCGTGACCATCAACAAGGACACCATGATCGGCGCCTGGAAGCGGTAGCTGATGTTCTGACTCTGGTGCGCGAGGGCCAGGGCAACCCACAACAAGGCCGCCGGCAGCAACAGACCGAGCACATCGAAGCGCGACAGGCGCGAGCCGAAACGCTTGTACAGCCATGGCAAGGGGGCAAATGGCAGCAGCACCAGGACGTTGTTGAACAGGCTCTCGGCCAGCGAGTCACCCTGGCTCTTGACCATCAAGGGCAGGGGCAACCACTCACCGAAGTACTGCTTGCGCCAAACGAAGTAGCCGCCTCCGACGAGGGCCGCCACGGTGAAGCTGAGCAGCACCCGCCGCTCGTGTCGAAAGCGGTAGAGCACCGGCAGCAGGGTACCTGCGCTCAGCACCACCGCGTCTGGTCGTGTCAGGCACAGCAGCACGGACCACGCGATGGCCGAATGGATGCGGCGGTGCAGCAAGCACACCAGCACGTGGGCGTACAGGCCCACGTAAAACAGCACAGAGAAGCCACCGGCCGCTGCCCCCATGAAAGGCGACAACACCACCAGGGGCACCAGCCTGACAACCCCCTCTTGCCAACGGGACGGGGCGTGCACACGGTACAAAGCCGACAGCAAGCCGCCTGCACCCAGGGCATTGAGCGCTGCCGCCACGATGCCCGGATCGATGCCGATGCGCACGCCCAGGGAAATCAGCCACATCCAGAGGAAGTCGGTCGCCCCTTCCGCAGGCCCGTGCACCAGGTCGAAGCTGATCTGGCCTGTGTCGGCCAGGTGACGGCTGTAGACGAAGAGGATGTAGGCGTCCTCGTGCAAAAAGCCGATGAGCGCAGCGGTCAGCAGCCCGCACAGCACCAAAGCTGCCGTGAAGCCCCCCACCCCCCAGCGAGGCAAGGACATGACGCGCGTCTGCCCCCACACGCCCACTGAATGCGCTGCGGCGCCCACCCCATTGGAACGAGCCATTTCAAATCCCTGACGTTGTTTGTTGAACGCATCTCGTGGATGCGCTCAGCAATTTACATCCGTTCAGAGGCCGCACTGGCGCCATGCCACACCGCCCCCCGCGAGCAGAGGTCGGGTTTGCGTGGGGTCACCGCTGCGGTCAAGCGCCAGGGCGGCGCGCCGGGCCTCAGGCGGCTGGCACCGGCCAGACGGGCAGGTCCGACGCGGCACGGGCCTGGGCCAGGCTCACGGCTTGCGCGTCTTTGGGCGCCACGATGGCCTGGCCGCCTGACACGCCGTGCAGGCCCGCCAGCGGCCAGTCGATGCCAATGGCCGGGTCTTGCCAGTGGATGCTGCGTTCGCAGTCACGGGCATAGACGTCGGTGGTTTTGTAGAGGAAGTGGGTGTCGTCCGTCAGGGACAGGAAGCCGTGGGCAAAGCCTTCGGGGATCCACATCTGGCGGCGGTTGTCGGCGCTCAGTTCGACACCGACCCACTGGCCGAAGGTGGGCGAGCCCTCGCGGATGTCCACGGCCACGTCGTAGGCCGCGCCCTGGGTGACGCGCACCAGCTTGCCCTGGGGGTTGGGCGGCAGCTGGTAGTGCAGGCCGCGCAGCACGCCGGCCTTGCTGCAGGAGTGGTTGTCCTGCACGAAGGGGCGCGGCACGGGCAGGCCCAACTCGCGCAGGCCCGCATGGAAGCGTGGCTCGTTGAAGGTCTCCATGAACCAGCCGCGCTCATCGGCGAAGACGGCGGGCTCGACGATGACGACGTCGGGGATGCGGGTCTGGGTGAGTTTCATGGCGGTGATCTGGGAGCGGTCAATAGACCTTGTCGTTGAGCACCTTGAGCAGGTACTGGCCGTAGCCGTTCTTCAGCATGGGTTGGGCCAGCTTGTTCAGCTGCTCGGCCGAGATCCAGCCCGAGCGGAAGGCGATTTCTTCCAGGCAGGCCACCTTGAGGCCCTGGCGTTTTTCCAGGGTGGCGATGAACTGGCCGGCTTCCAGCAGGCTGTCGTGGGTGCCGGTGTCCAGCCAGGCGTAGCCGCGGCCCATGATCTCGACGCTGAGCTGGCCTTGCTTCAGGTAGGCCGCGTTGACGTCGGTGATTTCGAGCTCGCCGCGCGGGCTGGGCTGGATGCTGGCGGCGATGTCGCAGACCTGGGTGTCGTAGAAATACAGGCCGGTGACGGCGTAGTTGCTCTTGGGCGCTTTGGGCTTTTCTTCGATGGACAGGGCGCGCTTGTCGGCATCGAACTCGACCACGCCGTAGCGCTCCGGGTCGGTCACGTGGTAGGCGAAGACGCTGGCGCCATCGCTGCGGGCATTGGCGCTCTGCAACTGGCGCTGCAGGTCGTGGCCGTAGTAAATGTTGTCGCCCAGCACCCGCGCGCTGGGGTGGTTGCCGACGAAATCACGGCCGAGGATGAAAGCCTGCGCCAGGCCGTCCGGGCTGGGCTGCACGCAGTAGCTCAGGTTCAGGCCCCACTGGCTGCCATCGCCCAGCAGCGCCTGGAAGCGCGGGGTGTCTTGCGGCGTGCTGATGAGCAGGATGTCGCGGATGCCCGCCAGCATCAGGGTGCTCAGCGGGTAATAGACCATCGGCTTGTCATAGACCGGCAGCAGCTGCTTGCTGATGGCCAGGGTGGCGGGGTGCAGGCGGGTGCCGGAGCCCCCGGCCAGGATGATGCCTTTGCGGTTCATGTTCAGCGTCCCAGGATTTCCGTCAGCATGCGGCTGACACCGTGCTGCCAGTCGGGCAGCTGCAAGCCGAAGGCCTGCTGCAGTTTGTCGGTGGCCAGGCGGGAGTTCAGCGGGCGCTGCGCCGGCGTGGGGTAGTCGGCCGTGGGGATGGGGCGGATGGCCTCGGGCGCCACGCGGATGGGCTGGCCGGCCGCACGCGCCCACTCGATGACGAAGCTGGCGTAGGCGTGCCAGCTGGTGTGGCCGCTGGCCACGAGGTGGTAGAGGCCCAGGAGTTCGTCGCGGCGCGGGCCTGCCGGTGCGCCCTGCACCACACGGATGGCATGTGCCGTGACGTCGGCCAGCAGGTCGGCCCCGGTGGGCGCGCCGACCTGGTCGTCGATGACGTTGAGGGCGTCGCGCTCGGCCGCCAGGCGCAGCATGGTGCGGGCGAAGTTGCCGCCGCGCGCCGCATAGACCCAGCTGGTGCGGAAGGTCAGGTGGCGGCAGCCACTGACGGCGATGGCCAGCTCGCCTTCGCGCTTGGTCTGGCCATAGACGCTCAAAGGCGCAGTGGCGGCATCCTCATCCCGCGGGGCCTGGCCACTGCCATCGAACACGTAGTCGGTGCTGTAGTGCACCAGGAGGATGTCGCGCTGCGCGGCTTCCTGGGCGATCAAGGCGGGCGTGGTGGCGTTGATCAGGCGGGCCAGTTCGGGCTCGGCCTCGGCCTTGTCCACCGCTGTGTGGGCCGCGGCATTGACGATGACGTCGGGCTGGACGATGCGGATGATCTCCAACACCTGCTCGGGCTGGGTGAAATCGGCGCGCAGGTGGAGCGCTGCGTCAGGCCCTGGCGTGTTGAAGTCGAACGCGTTCAGCTGCCCCAAGGGCGCCAGGGCGCGTTGCAGTTCCCAGCCGACCTGGCCACCGCTGCCCAGCAAGAGGATGTTCATGCGCGGCCGCCGTAGTTCTGTGCGATCCAGTCGCGGTAGCCGCCGGAGCGCACGGTGTCGATCCACTCGGTGTTGTCGAGGAACCACTGCACCGTTTTGCGGATGCCGGAGGCGAAGGTCTCGGCCGGGGCCCAGCCGATCTCGCTTTGGATCTTGCGCGGGTCGATGGCGTAGCGGCGGTCGTGGCCCGGGCGATCGGTCACGTAGGTGATGAGGCTGGCATAAGGCTTGCCATCGGCACGCGGACGCAGCTCATCGAGGATGGCGCAGATGGTGTTGACCACGTCGATGTTCTTGATCTCGTTGATGCCGCCAACGTTGTAGACCTCGCCCGAGCGGCCCTTTTCCAGCACCTGGCAGATGGCCTCGCAGTGGTCGCGCACGAACAGCCAGTCGCGGATGTTCAGGCCGTCGCCGTACACCGGCAGGGGCTTGCCCTCCAGCGCGTTCAGGATCATCAGCGGGATGAGTTTTTCGGGGAAATGGTAGGGGCCGTAGTTGTTGCTGCAGTTGGTGGTGAGCACCGGCAGGCGGTAGGTGTGATGCCAGGCGCGCACCAGGTG
>CAIQIL010000437.1 GCA_903871865.1 uncultured Burkholderiales bacterium | reverse complement strand
GGCGTGTTGCGCGACAGGAAGGCGCCGATGCCGGCCTTGCCCTCGTCGCTGGCGCGGATGTCGGCGATGCGCCGCGCCGTCACGTCGCGCAGTTCGTGGGTGATGGGCGTCTGGCCGATGTCGCGCACCAGTTGCTTGCAGGCGCGCACCGCCAGCGGGCCGTTGCGCAGCACCTGATCGACCACGCCTTGCACGGTCGTGGCCAAGGCGTCGGCCGCCACCACCTCGTACACCAAGCCCAGCTGCTGCGCGCGTTCGGCCGAGAAGCGCTCGGCCGTCACGAAGTAGCGCCGCGCGGCGCGCTCGCCAATCGCATGGATGACGTAGGGGCTGATGGTCGCCGGGATCAGGCCCAGCCGGGCTTCGGACAGGCAGAACTGCGCCGTGTCCGCCGCCACGACCACGTCGCAGCACGACACCAGGCCCACGCCGCCGCCGTAGCAGTCGCCCTGCACCTCGGCGATCACCGGCACCGGGCAGCGCTGCAGCGTCCACAGCATGTTGGCCAGGCGCGAGGCGTCGCGGTGGTTGTCCACCCAGCTGTAGTCGGCGGTCTGGCGCATCCAGTTCAGGTCGGCACCGGCGCAAAACGCCGTGCCGGTCGAGGCCAGCACCACGGCGCGCAGGCCGTCGTCTTGGGACAGCGCGGCGAACACCTCGGTCAGCTCGGTGATGGTGTCGGCGTGGAAGGCGTTGCGCACCTCGGGCCGGTTCAGGCGCACGGTGGCGACCGCGCCCTCGCGTGTCAGTTGAAGCTGCTTCATCGTCGGGCTCATGCCGGGCTCCTCACATGCGGAAGACGCCGAAGCGCGTCTCGGGGATGGGCGCGTTGAGGCTGGCGCTCAAGGCCAGACTGAGCACGCGGCGGGTGTCGGTGGGACGGATCAGGCCGTCGTCCCACAGGCGCGCGGTGGCGTGGTAAGGATGGCCTTGCGCCTCGTACTGCTCGCGGATCGGTGCCTTGAAGGCGGCTTCTTCATCGGCACCCCACTGCCCGCCCTTGGCTTCGATGCCATCGCGCTTGACCGTGGCCAGCACCGATGCCGCCTGTTCGCCGCCCATCACGCTGATGCGCGCATTCGGCCACATCCACAGGAAGCGCGGGTTGAAGGCGCGGCCGCACATGCCGTAGTTGCCCGCGCCGAAGCTGCCGCCGATGATGACGGTGAACTTGGGCACCTGGGCGCACGACACGGCCGTCACCATCTTGGCGCCGGCCCGCGCGATGCCTTCGTTTTCCACTTTGCGCCCGACCATGAAGCCGGTGATGTTCTGCAGGAAGACCAGCGGAACCTTGCGCTGGCAGCACAGCTCGATGAAGTGCGCGCCCTTGTTGGCCGATTCTGAGAACAGGATGCCGTTGTTGGCCACGATGCCCACCGGCATGCCCTCGATGTGGGCGAAGCCGCAGACCAGGGTGGGGCCGTAGCGGGCCTTGAACTCGTCGAACTCGGAGCCATCGACGGTGCGGGCGATGACCTCGCGCACATCGAAGGGCTTGCGGGTGTCGGTGGGGATGACGCCCATCAGCTCGGCCTCGTCGAGCAGGGGAGGGCGGGGCGTGACGAGCGCCAGCTCGGGCGAGAACTGGGCACCCTTGCGCCAGTTCAGCCGCGCCACGCACTGCCGCGCAATGGTCAGCGCGTGCACGTCGTCGCGGGCCAGGTGGTCGGCCACGCCGGACAGGCGCGTGTGCACGTCGCCGCCGCCCAGGTCATCGGCCGTGACCTCCTCGCCGGTGGCCGCCTTCACCAGCGGCGGGCCGCCCAGGAAGATGGTGCCCTGCTGGGCCACGATGATGGTTTCATCGCTCATGGCCGGCACGTAGGCGCCCCCGGCGGTGCACGAGCCCATCACCACGGCGATCTGCGGGATGCCCGCGGCGCTCATGTTCGCCTGGTTGTAGAAGATGCGGCCGAAGTGGTCGCGGTCGGGGAAGACCTCGTCCTGGTTGGGCAGGTTGGCGCCGCCCGAGTCCACCAGGTAGATGCAGGGCAGGCGGTTTTGCTGCGCGATCTCTTGCGCGCGCAGGTGCTTCTTGACGGTGAGCGGGTAGTAGGT
>CAIQIL010000436.1 GCA_903871865.1 uncultured Burkholderiales bacterium | reverse complement strand
CCAGGTGTTCGTCCGGGATGGTCGAACCCGGGTTGGCAACCATGATGACCGCCACTTGGTGATCCAGCCCAAGTGACACGGTCACGGTCTGGCCGCTGCTGGTGTGGCGTATGGCATTGGACAGCAAGTTGCTCATGGCGCGCCTGAGCATCAGCCGATCGCCACGCACCGGGGGCATCTGGCCCCTGCGCGTCAATTGGACGTGGCGCTCTTCAGCCCAGGGCTCGACATACTCGAAGAGCGCATCGACTTCGGCGGCCATGTCCACATCGGCCAAGTCGGGCTTGATCAACTGGTTGTCTGTCTGGGCCAGGTACAGCATGTCGCTGATCATCTTGGCCATGCGTTCATACTCTTCCAGATTCGAATAGAGCACTTCGCGGTATGCGTCAGCACCGCGCGCTTGTGACAGCAACACCTGAGTCTGGGTTGTCAGGTTGGTGACGGGAGTGCGCAGCTCGTGGGCGATGTCCGCAGAGAAATTGCTCAGGCGTCTGAAGTCCTGCTCAATGTGTTCCAGCATGTCGTTGAAGGACGCGGCCAAACCTGATAACTCAATAGGCACCTTCTTGGGGTCCAACCTCAGGTGAAGCTGGTCGGCAGAGATGCCGCGAATGCGGTCACTCATGTCGCGCAGCGGTGCATGCCCCCGGTACACCGCCAGCCAGGTTGCTGCAATGGCAAACAGGCCCGCCGCGGCCATGGCAGCCCAGACCGTACGCCGAAAACTCACCAGAAAATGATCGTGAAAGCCGGTGGCCGTCGCCACGACGATGGTGTAAGGCTGCGTGGCGCCTTGCTCGGCATCCGTACGCACCACGGTGCCACGGTAGGACTGATCCTGCTCCTGCCAGACATGCAGCTTGTCAGCATCCACGCCAGAGGCCGCAGGCTGCGTTTGTGCCAGGGCTTCCATTTTAGGACCCGGTGTGGCAAACAAGGTGCGGCCGGTGCCATCGGCCACGAGGTAGTACATGCCGTGGTGACCACTGACGGCACCTGCCAGCCGACGGGCGATGTCCTGCTCGGGCGCAGCGTCGGGCATGCTGGTCAGCACCCGTTCAACAGAATGCGCCACCACCTCCAGCTCTTCCACGTCCTGCTGCATGAAGTGCTGTTCGATTGAGTTCTGGATGATCCAGCCCAGGGCCCAAAACACCAGCGTGATCGCGATGCCGATGGACACGGTCAACCGCAGGGCCAGCGATGCTGGCCGACGCTGCACAACATCAGACATCATCGGGTGCTTCCAGGCTGTAGCCCATGCCTCGCACGGTGTAGATCAGTTTGGGTTCGAAGTTGTCATCGATCTTGGCGCGCAAGCGGCGGATGGCCACGTCGATGACGTTGGTGTCGCTGTCAAAGTTCATGTCCCAAACCTGGGAGGCGATCAGAGAGCGCGGCAGGACTTCGCCCTGGCGGCGGACCAACAGCTCTAGCAGCGAGAACTCCTTGCCGGTGAGGTTGATGCGCGCCGTGCCCCGCATGGCACGGCGTTTGGCCAGGTCCAGTACAAGGTCGGCCACCTGCAGGCGGTCTGATTGCACAGGCGTGCTGCCCCGGCGCATTAGGGTGCGCACACGTGCCAGCAACTCGGCAAAGGCAAAGGGTTTGACCAGGTAGTCGTCGGCACCCAACTCCAGGCCTTTGACGCGGTCTTCCACGCTGTCTCTGGCGGTCAGAAAGAGCACGGGCGTCTGCTTACCCGCTTCGCGCAGGGATTGCAAGATCCGCCAGCCATCCACATCAGGCAGCATCACATCCAGCACGATCAGGTCATAAGGCTCGGTCATGGCCAGGTGGTGGCCATCCAGACCAGTGCGTGCAAGATCCACCACAAAACCGGCCTCCATCAGCCCTTGCCGGAGGTAGTCGGCGGTTTTGCTTTCATCCTCGACGACGAGCAATTTCACGAGGGCATCTCCCATTCAAAACACACAGATCACCGAGGCGACAGCCGCACTGTAGCGAACGGCGGCTGTCTGAAAGATGAGCTGAACATTACAACATTGTCATGTTCTGGTAACTCGATTGTTGGGTGGGGTTGCGCATGATCGCGGCATTCCAAAACGGGAACCGTGAAAGACCGTGACATGCTGAGCAAGCGTAGACATGCCCAAGCCGCCTGGATGTTTTGCTTATTGATGGGGCTGACCTCGGGGCGCGGCGTGGTGGCGCAGACTATGACCCAGGCGCTGGATGCGGCTTGGGCCCGCGCGCCTCAGGCCGTTGCCCTGAGCGCCAGGCAAGCTGAAGCACAGGCAGGCCTGGACCTTGCGCGAGGTTTGACGCCAGGGCCAGCATCCGTGTCGCTCAACCACTTGAACGACCGTCTCAACCAAAACACCGGGCGCCGTGAGTGGGAAGTAGAGTTGGCCACGCCCCTCTGGTTGCCAGGACAAAGGAGCGCGCGCGAATCCCTGGCAGAAAAGGCGGCGGTCGAACTGGATGCGAGGAACGCCAGCCTGAAGCTGCAACTGGCTGCCGAGGTGCGCGAAGCCTGGTGGCGGGTGGCTGCGGCACGTGATGCGGCAGCGCTGGCGCATCAGCGACTGGAAACCGCGCAGGCTTTGGAGGGTAGCGTGTTGCGCCGGTTCAAGACTGGCGATCTGGCCCGTGTGGATGCGAACCTGGTCAAGACCGAACGCCTGGCAGCCCAGGCCGAGGTGCTCGACGCCGACAGCGGCTTGCAGCAAGCGATGCAGACCTATCGCACGCTCACGGGGGCGGACGCTCCAGTTGCACTTCCGGCTGAAACCGCACAGGCGCAGGACGTGGAAGCATCGCGCCTGTCATTGCATCCCCAATTGCGCGCCTTGCAGGCGATCGCCGAGGTTGCACGGAGTCGCCTGGCGCTGGTGGATGCCAGCCAGCGCGATGCGCCCGAGATTGCCGTGAGGTGGACCAACCAACGCGGCGACGGCATGACGCCGTATGACCAGGCCGTGGGGGTGAAGCTGACCATCCCTCTGTCTTCTGGTGCCAGGGTGCGCCAGGACGGAGCTGCAGCGAGAGCAGAACTGGCGCAGGCTGAAGCGGAGTTGACCCTTGCTCAAACCCGCACGCAGCAAGAGGCGCTCAGAGCGCAAAGCGAGTTGGACCTGGCCCAGCGGCAGTTGGACATGGCGCGTGAGCGTCAGGCCTTGACCGCAGACAACTTGAACCTGGCGCAGCGCTCGTTCGAGTTGGGTGAGTCCGATCTGCCCACCCTGATGCGCGCCCGCGCTGCCTCCCATGAAGCGCAGGCCTGGTTCAAACGTCAAGAGACGGCCCACTCCCTGGCGCAGTCTCGACTTCTTCAAGCCCAAGGGGTATTGCCTTGAAAAGAACATTGATTTCCTGCGCGCTCGCATGTGGCGCGCTGACGGCGGGGGCCCATGGCGGCGAAGACCATGGCGAGGCTGCGGCTGCGCCGGTTCAAGTGGGGCAGGCGCCACGCGCTGTGGCTCAGACCGATGATTTCGAGTTGGTGATGGTGCTGACGGGCGCTCATGCATCTGGCGAACCGGAACACGACCACCCCACTGTCCCGCCCGTGTTGACCTTGTACCTGGACCGCTTTGCCACCAACGCGCCCGTTGCCGGCGCCACCGTCGAGGTGGAAAGCGGGGCGTTCAAAGCCGTGGCCAAACAGGTGGAGGCGGGTGTGTACACCGTTGCAGGCCAGGCCTTTGCCAAGCCAGGGCGTTACCCGCTGACGGTGTCGGTGCAGACCGACGACGGGGCTGATTTGCTCGAAGCTTCGCTGCAATACGAGGCCCCAAAGGCTTCGGCATCTACTTCTTCGCCTGAATCGGCCCCTGCCTGGCGCAAGTTGGGAGGCTGGGCCGCCGGTTCGGCCCTGGTGCTGATCATCGCCGGATGGGCATGGCGCCGCCGCCCAGGCACCTCACCGATTGAAGGCTGAGCTTATGAAGATATCTTTCACTCAAGCTGCACTGGCCATCATGGTCGCCGCAGTGCTTTCGCCGATCGCACACGCCCATGGCGACGAAGACCACGGGGATGCCAAGCCCAAGGCCGTTGCCGTCGTTGGCGTGGTGTCGTCATCGGATGTCAGCGCACCTCAGCGCCAGCCTGATGGGAGCCTGTGGGTGCCCAAGGCTGTGCAGCATCGATTGGGCATCCAGACGCTGCTGGCGCAGGTTCAAAGCCATGCCGTGGCCGTTGAGTTGAACGGCCGCGTGCTGGCTGACCCGAATGCGGGCGGCCGTGTCCAGGCCACACAAGGTGGTCGCATCGAGCCCGGTCCTCAGGGCTTGCCGGTCTTGGGTCAGTCTGTGGCCAAAGGCCAGGTGCTCGCCTACCTGCGTCCCGCCACCAGCAGTCTGGACCGGGGCAATCAGCAGTCCGCACTGGCCGAGTTGGAGGCGCAATACGCTGTGGCCGAGCGCAAGCTGGCCCGCTATGAACAACTGGAAGGCGCGGTGCCGCAAAAGGACATCGAGGCCGCCAGGTATGAGCGCGATGCCCTCAAGAAGCGCCGCGCCGCCATCGGTGCCAGCGTGAGTGCCCCGGAGGCATTGTTGTCGCCCGTCAGTGGCACGGTGGTGTCATCCAGCGTGGTCATCGGCCAGGTGGTGGACGCCAAGGACGTGCTGTTTGAGGTGGTCAACCCCACACGCCTGGTGGTCGAGGCCTTGGCCTACGACGCGGCGCTCACCCAAGGGCTCAGCCATGCCAGTGCCGCCATCCCTGGCGGGACGCTGGCCTTGCAGTTCATGGGCGGTGGGCGCCAGTTGCGCGACCAGGCCATGCCTTTGTTGTTTCGGGTGACCCAGGCCGATGCGCCCGTGGCCATCGGGCAAACGCTCAAGGTGACCGCCAAGACCGCACGGGCCGTGCAAGGCGTGGCCGTGCCGCAAGCCGCGCTGAGCCGCAACGCTGCGGGTGACACGGTGGTCTGGCTGCACCAGACGCCTGAGCGCTTTGCCCCCAAGGTTGTACACACCCAGCCGCTGGATGCCCGCACCGTGGTGGTGACTTCGGGCCTGGGTGAGCACGATCGCATCGTGACCCAAGGTGCCAGCTTGCTGGCCCAAGTGCGCTGAGCGTCAACACACCAAGGGAACACCGTGTTCGATTTCCTCATTCACAGCAGCCTCAAGCAGCGGCTGATCGTTCTGGTCGTCTCCATGCTCCTGGTGCTCTACGGGGTGCTGACCGTGCGTCAGATGCCCGTGGATGTCTTCCCAGACCTTAACAAACCCACCGTCACCCTGATGACCGAAGCCGGTGGCATGGCCCCGGAAGAGGTCGAGCAGTTGGTGACCTTGCCGGTCGAGTCCAGCATGAATGGCATGCCGGGAGTGACCCGGGTGCGTTCGGTCTCGGGCATTGGCCTGTCCGTGGTCAACGTCGAGTTCGACTGGGGCACTGACATCTACCGCAATCGCCAGCAGGTCAACGAGCGGCTGAACCTGGTGCGTGACCAGTTGCCACCCGGCATCGTGCCGCAGTTGGGCCCGATCTCTTCCATCATGGGCGAGATCATGCTGATCGCCTTGCCAGCCGATCCGGCCGTGGTCAGTCCGATGCAGGTGCGCGAATATGCCGACTGGGTGATGCGGCCCCGCTTGCTGACCATCCCAGGCGTGGCCCAGGTCATCCCGATCGGTGGCGAAGTGCGCCAGTACCGCGTTGAGCTCAAGCCCGAGCAATTGATGGCCCTGGGCGTGGAGCGAGAAAAGCTGGCCACGGCCTTGCAGGATTTCGGCGCCAACACCAGTGGCGGCTTTCTGGAAGCCAACGGCCGCGAATACCTGATCCGCCAGATCGGGCGAACCAGCCGCATCGAGGATCTGCAAAACCTCGTGGTCACCGTGCGCAACGGGCAGCCCATCCTGCTCAAACAACTGGCGGACGTCAAAGTGGCTGCGGCCACCAAGCGAGGTGATGCCAGCTACAACGGCAAACCCGCCGTCATCCTGTCCGTGCAGAAGCAGCCTAGCGCCGATAGCGTGACCGTCACCCGGGCGGTGGAACAGGCCATGGGCGATCTGGCCAAAGCCCGCCCACATGGGCTGGCTGTACCGCAGTTCCTGTTCAAGCAGGCGGACTTCATCGAGCATTCGGTGAACAACGTCGAAGAGGCCTTGCGCGATGGCGCCATCCTGGTGGCCGTTGTGCTGTTCCTCTTCCTGCTCAATGTGCGCACCACGGTGATCTCGCTGATGGCCATACCGCTGTCTCTGCTGGTGACCGCGCTGGTGTTCCACTACATGGGCCTGTCGATCAACACCATGACCCTGGGAGGCCTGGCCATTGCGATTGGCGAGCTGGTGGACGACGCTGTGGTGGGTGTGGAGAACGTGCTGCGCCGCCTGAGGCTCAACCAGGCCTTGCCCACGCCGCGCCCGGTGATCGAGGTCATCGCACATGCCACGCTGGAGGTGCGCTCGGCCATCGTGTACGCCACGCTGATCATCGTGCTGGTGTTCGTGCCGCTGTTCGTTTTGCCTGGTATCGAAGGCCGGTTGTTCACGCCACTGGGCATGGCATACATCGTGTCCATCCTGGCCAGCATGATTGTGTCGGTCACGCTCACGCCCGTGATGGCCTACTACCTCTTGCCCAAGCTCAAGCTGGAGGGCCATGGCGACAGCCCCTTGGTGCGCTGGCTTAAGCGCGGAGACACGCGCTTGCTGAACTGGTCTTTCCAGCACAGCCGCGTGCTGCTGTCGATCGCGGCCGTGGCCGTGGTGCTGGCGGGCGCGTCCATGGCCTGGATGCCTCGCGCCTTCCTGCCACCGTTCAACGAGGGCACGCTCACGGTCAGTTTGCTGCTCAACCCGGGCACCTCTCTGGCCGAGTCGGATCGCATTGGTACCATGGCCGAGCAGATCATGGCCAGCGTGCCGGAGGTGACCCAGGTGGGGCGTCGCACGGGCCGCGCCGAGCTGGACGAGCACGCCGAAGGGGTGCATTCCTCCGAGATGGACGTGGACCTCAAGCCCTCGGCCCGTTCGCGTGAAGAAATCATCGCGGACCTGCGCACCCGCCTGGCGGTGTTGCCCGCCGTCAGTAACGTGGGGCAACCCATCTCCCATCGCCTGGACCACCTCCTGTCCGGCGTGCGCGCCCAGATCGCCCTGAAGATCTATGGTGATGACCTGGACACCTTGCGTGGCCTGGCGGGTGACATGCAGTCCCGGCTCAGTCGCATCCCAGGCATTACCGACCTGCAGATCGAAAAGCAGGTGCTGATCCCGCAGATCAAGATCCGCATCGACTACGACCAGGCCGCGCGCTTGGGGGTGGCGCCGGGCACTTTGCTGCGGTCCTTGCAAGAGATGATCGAAGGCGAGCGCATCACCCAGGTCGTGGAGGGCAATCGCCGTTTTGACCTGTTGGTGCGTTTGCCCGACAACCAGCGTGGTGCAACCGACCTGGCCAACTTGCTGATCGAAACGCCCACCGGCCGAGTGCCCCTGCCTCAACTGGCCCAGATCGAGGACGCCGACGGCCCCAACCAGATCAGCCGCGAGAACGCGCGCCGCCGCATCGTCATCTCGGCCAACACCGATGGGCGTGACCTGGCCGAGGTGGTGAAAGCCATCCGTGCGGAGATCGCATCCAAGCCTTTGCCTGAAGGCTACTTCACGGCCTTGGAAGGTCAGTTTCAGGCCCAGGAGCAAGCGGCCCAGCTCATGGCGCTGCTGGCAGCCATCTCGCTGGTGCTGATTTTCATGGTGCTGTACAGCCGTTACCGCTCGGTGGTGCTCACGGCCATCATCATGGGCAACATCCCACTGGCCCTGGTGGGCAGCGTGGTGGCTTTGTGGATCTCTGGGCAGGCCCTGTCGGTGGCGGCCCTGGTGGGCTTCATCACGCTCACAGGCATCGCCACGCGCAACGGCATCCTCAAGATCAGCCACTACATCAACCTGTGCGCGCTGGAGGGCGAGCAGTTCGGCCAACCCCTGATCGTGCGCGGTTCGTTGGAGCGGCTGACGCCGGTGCTGATGACAGCCCTGGTGGCGGCGTTCGCGCTGGTGCCGCTTCTGATGTCGGCCAACGCGCCCGGCAAGGAGGTGCTGCACCCCGTGGCTGTGGTGATCTTTGGCGGGCTGATCAGCTCGACGGTGCTGGACACCGTGCTCACCCCCTTGATGTTTTGGCTCTGGGGGCGCAAACCCCTGGCGCACCTGCTGAGCGCCCACTCGGGCGAGAGCTATTGACCGCGTTGACGACAACGCAATTTTGACCAAGCAAGAGAAAAGGATATTCACCATGAAAGCGATCAAAACCCTTGCCCTGGCTGCGGGCCTGACCTTGGGTGTTCTGCTGGCGCCGCTGGCCCATGCACACAGCGAGCACGACTTGGACATGATGACGGCGCCCCATGGCGGCCAGTTGCGCATGGCAGGCGCCAGCCACTACGAGCTGGTGCTCGTCAAAGACAGCAAGGCCGCCAAGGACAACGCCATCGCGGTCTATGTGACGGACCATGCCGGTACCAAAACCCCGACCGCTGGTGCCTCTGGATCCATCACATTGCTATCCGGCAAAGCCAAGGTCAACGCTGTACTGACGCCTGATGGCGACAACAAGTTGACGGGTCACGCGATCTATGCATCGGAGCCGGATCTGAAGGCTGTAGTGAAGATCAAGCTGACAGGGCAAGACGAACAGCAAGCGCGTTTCACGCCCTTGGCGTCTCACGGCGAAGGTCATGAGGATCACAAACATTGACATGAATCAAACGTGATGCATGTCGATAGCCGAAGTACTGGAACATGACGGGATCGTAATGTTGCGGTAATTCGGCGGACAGCGCCGCGCTCTAAGCTGATGCCAACCACCTGATGCGCGTGGTCAAACCAAAGGGGTCGATCCTGACCTCAATGTTGCAAGCTGACGAACAAGGAGCATGACATGCACACCCCCACGAAACTGATTTCCTCCCTGATGCTGGCTTTGGTCGCCATTGGTAACGCTTCGGCCCAAACCAAAGAAGAGGACCACAAGGCCCACCATCCCCAGGCTGCGGCCTCAGCAGTTGCACCGGTGCCATCCGCCGACATGGCCTCCAAACCAGCCGGGATGGGCGGCATGGAGGGCATGCACGAGATGCACGACAAGCATCAAAAGGAGATGAAGAAGATCCACGGCACCAAGGACCCCGCCAAGCGCCAGAAGCTCATGGACAAGCACATGAAAGAGATGCATGAGCACATGGACAAAAACGGCGGCATGGACAAGAGCGGCAATATGGGAATGATGGGCGCTCAAGGCATGGGCGCTTCTGCTCCTGGTGGCGACATGAAGCCTGGCATGGGCATGGGCTCCAAGATGGGTGCCAAGCCGATGCAGGACGCTGCAAGCAAGTAAAGCCGACGCGGCGTTGTGGTGGGGTGCCCGCCGCAACGTCTTCGCTTGTGCGCCCGTCAACCATCTGAACATCAGGAGTCGCTATGGACCATCAGCATGAACACGGCACGGGGCCTGAAGGCTCATCCGCATCGTTCTTCAAGAGCCCCGTGGGTGTCGCCGTGGCGATGCTGGCCTTGATCGCCGCTTTCTATGTCCTGCGTGAACACTGGCAACACGTGGCCGGTAGTTGGCCCTATCTGCTGCTGTTGGCTTGCCCCTTGATGCATGTGTTCATGCACCACGGTCATGGTCATGGTCATCACGGCCCACATCAGCATGGCAGCACAGGTGAGCAAAACGATTCACCAGTGCCCCAAACTGGAGATCGGCCATGACGCATGACAACATGCCCGCTTACGGCCTGTGGGGGCTGGTGGCCCTCAATTCGGCCATCTTCATCGCCTTTGCCTTCAGCTTCTTCAAGCCGCAAACCAAGAGGGATTGGCGCAGCTTCAGCGCGTTCTCGGCCTTCATCGTCGCCTTGTTTGTCGAGATGTATGGCTTCCCCTTGACCATCTATCTGCTGTCGGGGTGGTTGCAGGCCCGCTATCCCAACGTCAATTTGCTGTCGCATGACGCGGGTCACCTGTGGTGGACGCTCACCGGTCAACATGGAGATCCCCACACAGACGGGGTTCACATGTTGAGCTTGGTCTTCATCGGCTGCGGCTTCTGGTTGCTGTCGGCCGCTTGGCGGGTGCTCTTCCACGCACAGCGCCGTGGCTCGATGGCCAGCACAGGCCCTTACGGGCGCATCAGGCATCCGCAATACGTTGCTTTCGAGCTGATCATGTTTGGCTTCCTGCTTCAGTGGCCTACCGTACTGACAGTGTTGATGTTCCCGGTGCTCACTGTGATGTACGTGCGCCTGTCTCTGACTGAGGAGAAGGACTCCGAACGCGCTTTTGGCTCGACCTGGCGTGACTATGCGGCGGTCACACCGCGCTTCCTGCCTCGCCTGCGCAGCCGCCTCGTAGGCTGATCAACAACAAGAAGAACTGGAATCACGATGACGTCCGAGCAACCCACCAGCAAAGAGCACTCCGATCCCCATGCACACCATCACCACGGGGGGGATGCGGCTCACGGCCACGAGGGCCATCAACATGGTGGGCACGGTGAGCATGAGCACGGATCGGCGCACGAAGGCTGCGATCACGATCACGCTGCTGTGGCATCGGTTGCACCTGCGACGGCCAATCAGGCGTTGACCGATCCGGTGTGCGGCATGCCCGTCACGACGGCCTCACCGCACAAGCAGGAATACGCGGGCAGGCCGTATTACTTTTGCAGCAGCAACTGCCTGGGTAAATTCAGCAAAGAGCCGCATCGGTACATCGAGCCAAAGCCGAGTTCTGCGCAAGGCCATGCGCACCACCGTGCGCCAACTGCGCCAGGTGCGCCGAGTGGCCCCGTCACCGCTGTAGCACCAGGCACGGTCTACACCTGCCCGATGCATCCGCAGATCCGCCAGGATCACCCCGGCAATTGCCCGATCTGTGGCATGAACCTGGAGCCCTTGCTGCCGACCGTGGGCGAAGACGACAACCCCGAGTTGCGCTCGATGACGCAGCGCTTCTGGTTCTCGATGGTCTTGACCGTGCCTTTGCTGATGATGGCGATGCACGAGTTCTTCCCGTTTAATCTGGCTGCCTGGGTTGACGAGGTGGTCGATGGCCTGGCGACGCAGTTGGGCTGGCCGCACTTGCTCAAGGTCAGTTGGTCTCAATGTGTGCAAGCCTTGCTGGCCACACCTGTGGTGCTGTGGGGCGGTTGGCCCTTCTTTGCACGTGGTTGGCGCTCGTTCGTCACGTGGCAGCTCAACATGTTCAGCCTGATTGCGATTGGCATCGGGGCGGCCTACCTGTTCAGCGTCTATGCCATCTTGTTGCCCGAGTCGTTGCCTCAAGCCTTTTTGACCGAGCACGGCCTGCCGCTGTACTTTGAGGCTGCGGCTGTGATCGTGACCCTGGTCCTGCTGGGGCAGGTGCTGGAGCTGCGCGCTCGCTCGCGCACCAACTCCGCCATCAAGGATCTGCTGGGTCTGGCGGCCAACACGGCCATCCGCATCGGTGCAGATGGCGTGGAGGCCGAGGTGCCGCTGGAGCAAGTGGTGGTGGGTGACACCCTGCGGGTCAAGCCGGGTAGCAAGGTGCCGGTGGACGGGGTGGTGCTGGATGGCAAGTCCAGCATCGACGAGTCCATGATCACGGGCGAGCCCATTCCTGCCGAGAAGGTGCCGGGCAGCAAGGTCACGGGGGCCACGGTCAACCAGACTGGCTCGTTCACAATGCGGGCCGAGCGTGTCGGGTCTGAGACGCTGCTGGCCCGCATCGTTCAGATGGTGGCCGAAGCGGGGCGTTCACGTGCGCCCATCCAGAAGCTGGCCGATCAGGTCTCTGGCTGGTTTGTGCTGTCGGTGCTGGCCATTGCCTTGGTGGCCGCGCTGGTCTGGGCGGCATTCGGGCCTGCTCCTGCGCTGGCCAACGCGCTGCTGGTCGCTGTTTCGGTGTTGATCATTGCCTGCCCCTGTGCGCTGGGTCTGGCCACGCCCGTGTCCATCATCGTGGGTGTGGGGCGCGGGGCCAAAGAAGGCGTGCTCATCAAGGATGCCGAAGCCCTGGAGTTGATGGAAAAGGTCGATACCCTGGTGGTAGACAAGACCGGCACGCTCACCGAGGGCAAGCCCACGGTACAGACCGTGGTGGCCGCCGATGGATTTGACAAACAGCAGGTGCTGGCCTGGGCTGCGAGCCTGGAAAAGCTCAGCGAACATCCCCTGGCCACCGCCATCGTGGGCCGCGCTCAAACCGATGGCGTGACGCTGTCGGCTGTGTCCGGCTTTGATGCGGTGACGGGGCAGGGCGTGCGCGGCGTCATTGACGGCCAAACCGTGTTGCTGGGCAACGCACGCTTGCTCGCGTCCGAGCAGGTCGACACCTCGTCGGTTGACAAGGATGTGGAAGTCTTGCGGCTGCAAGGTCAGACCGTGATGTACCTGGCGGCAGGATCGAAGCTGGCGGGCTATGTGGGTGTGGCCGACGCCATCAAGGCGTCCACGGCGGAAGCGATTGCCATGCTCAAGGCCTCAGGCGTTCGCATCGTCATGCTCACGGGCGACAACCCGGTGACGGCCGCCGCCGTGGGCAAGCTCTTGGGTCTGGACGACGTCAAGGCGGGCGTGATGCCTGAAGACAAGTACAAGCACGTCAAGGCTTTGCAGGACCAAGGGCGCATTGTGGCCATGGCGGGCGATGGTGTGAACGACGCGCCTGCGCTGGCCCAGGCCAATGTCGGCATCGCCATGGGCACTGGCACCGATGTGGCCATGAGCAGCGCACGCATCGTGCTGGTCAAGGGCGACTTGCGCGGCATCGCCAAGGCACGCGAGTTGAGCCAGGCCACCATGCGCAACATCCGCCAGAACCTGTTCTTTGCCTTCATCTACAACGCCGCCGGTGTACCGATCGCCGCCGGTGTGCTCTATCCCACCTTCGGCCTGCTGCTGTCGCCGATCATCGCCGCGGCGGCAATGGCGCTGTCATCCGTGAGCGTCGTCGGCAATGCCTTGCGGCTGCGCCACGTTCAACTCTAGATCTGAGTTTTG